>JALOLV010000082.1 GCA_025455785.1 Spirosomataceae bacterium
TGAGCATAATTTATCATCAAATAGTCAAAATCTTCTGGGTTTTCTGATTTTCCGATACCCACTAAGTCATCTTTACGCTCCCATTTAAAACCGTCTTTCGATTCGGCATAGCCCAAACGATAGCTTTTGTTGCGGTCGGTACGATAATCAACGGTGTTTCGATACGAATAGTACATTTTAAAGATTCCATCCTCAAAAAACACGCTCGGACGCCCCACGGCATGCAAGAAATCATCAAAAGCAATAGCAACATCACCCGTTGAGTTCCAGTGAATCCCATCATCCGAAACCGCCACTCGACAATCATAGAAAGGCTCCGATATACCATTGATATACTCACATTTCTGACCCGAAATATGCCACATCATCCACTGCCCATTGATATACATTACCGAAGGCTGTGCTGCCCAAATCGGGTTGTGTATTGACCTATCCATGATTGGGCCACGAAACATTTTTTTGAATGTAAGCCCACCATCTTGACTAACCGCGAGGCCCATCGAGAGTCGGTAGGTGTTCCAAGTGCGGTTCCATCCTGTGTAATAAAGCAAAATATCGCCATTGGGCATATCCACAAACCAAGCGGGCATCGAGCCTGTTTCGTCGTACTCGTTTGGTCCACCTAAATCCAGAACGTGGCGGTCATGGATATACAGAATCTTAGTTGGGTCGTTGTAATCTACATCAATAAAAGTTGGTCTCGAATATCCATCATCGTTTCTCGACGAAAAATATACTCTCAAAAAATCCTCATGTTTATAGGCAAATGGCACCTGTGCGTGTGTACGGCTGTGAGCCAAAGTACCGTCTGGTCTATAAATCAATCCTTTTTTTGTCCAACCCCCAACCCCTGAAGGGGAATTTTCATTTGATATATTTATCATTTTCTTTAAGCTGCTCAAATTTTTATACGGACGCCTTTACCGACAATTTAGTCACCTCACTGGCTTGGCTACTTCTTCTTCCTATTCTTCTCTGCTCTTAAACGCCAATTATCTTTAAAATCTTTGTTCGGAATCTGTAAATTCACATTTACGGTTGGGGCTTTTTTCATTTTTCTGAATGAAAGTACATAAAAAGCATTGCCAAAAATCCATTCTACTTTTACATCTTTTACATTTTTTGGCAAATCCTCTAACGGAATCGTATCGGCAAACATCGGATTGGCATCCATCAAAATCTGGTAGGTTTTTTGGTCACGCAACCACGGAGCAGTGCTTTCATCGCCCACCACGATTCGTCCGCCTACTTTTACAACACGGGCAAATTCCTCAAAAGCCTTAGCTCTTTCGGCAAAAGTATTGATTCCGCCAAAATGGAAAAGTGCATCGAAAGTATTATCTTCAAATGGCAAATACGAGCCATTACCGATGAAATAATCAATCTTAACGTCTTTTTTATCACTGAATTTCTGTTTGGCGTAGCCTAACATCGCCGGCGATAAATCTGACAAAACGGCGTGTCCGCCCGGTGTAATTTTATCGACAATCAAAGCCGAATCTTTGCCCGTACCAGCACCAACTTCGAGGACCTTCATGCCGGGTTTCAACTTCAAAAGACTAATCATCTGCTTACGTGTAGCCGCCTCGTTAGCTCTCAAAGATTCAAAAACCCAAGAAACACCTCTATCGTATCGTAAATAAGCATCGTTGTAGGCCACTTGTTCTTTGCGGTCTTGTTCAAAGAGTTCTTTTGGATACACCAAATCAACGATTTCGTTTACATCGTAGCTGAGAGGCTCGTCGGTAGAAGTATTGCTGAGAGTCTTGCCATCTGCCGACAAAACAAGTTTGGTTTTAGTTTTTGGGCAGATAAGCTGCTCGAAGAAGTTATTCATATCCTATTGTTCGTATGTTCAAAATCATGCAAAGTTGATAGTTTTACCCTGCATTTGAAAATATTTAGTGTTTTTCTGTCAATATAATTTTACATCTGATTTAATTCGCTTATCAGAATCTCGACCTGCTCCATGCTATTGGCAGGGAAGTTTGAGATACGAATCTGCGAATCTTTGGCGGGGCCATAACCAGCACCCAATATTATATTTTTCTTTTTCAACCTGTCAATAATATCAGCCGAAGGCTTCTTGGTATCTGCCACAATAACAGTCTTTGAGCGATGGTCGGGGTTCTGCACCGATGGGCTGAATGAATCGTGGGTTTCGATAAATCTATATAGTTTTTTAGCTTTTTCGTCGGTTTCTTTACGGATATTATCAATACCCTTTTTATTCATGTCTTCGGCAACTTTTCCGAGCAAATAAATTAAAATGACATTGGGTGTAGCCGGAGTTTCAAATTTTTCGTAGTTTCTCCAGAGCGTTGGTAAATCGTGGTGAGCTCCGATGTGCAATCCATCGTGTTTTTTGAGGCGGTTAGCTTTATCGAGACAAGCACGATTGGCAATCCAGACACCCAAACCAGCAGGCAGACCAAAAGCCTTTTGCACTGAGAAGAATGCTGTATCTATCACCGAAAAATCAAGATTAGGATACGGAGCCGACGAAACCATATCGACCGCCATCAAACGCTTCGAATTACTGCGTTTTAGTTTGTGAATATCTGGCTCACGCATCATCACTCCCGTACTGGTTTCGTTTTGGGTAGTACAAATCAGTTCGGTGTATTCGGGTACGACAATCTCGTTGTAATCAAAACCTTCACTAAGGGGTTTTTCGTATATGTGTGCAAACTTATTTAAACTTTGTGCATATTTGTAAAACTTTTCTGAAAATGAACCGTTTACTAAGTGAAAACTCTCGTGTTCAACTAAGTTTAAGATGATACGTTCCCATACTTCAGATGCCGAACCGGTGAAAAGTATCGCCGAACCTTCGGGAATATTCATCAAAATTCGTAACTGCTCGTCTGTGAATTTGTAAATATCCCTAAACTTTTGGCTTCTATGCGAAATTGAGCCAATTTGTTCATCGACTGCCTGTTGTAGATAAGTTTCAAAATTAGGATATAATTCTGCTGGTCCTGCTGTGAAATATACGTTTTTACGTGCCATAGTGATTGGGAAGCTTTTGAAGCATCCAAAGTTAATTAAAAGTATGGTTTGGCTGAATCATCAAGGACGAATTACCCCGAAAAAGGCAAATTTTTCTTTTAAGAGTGCAACAAAACAATCACTACAAATAAAAAGTGCGATAGTTTTTTGAAAAAACAGGTATTTCAGTTAGATTCGTTTATTGAAAAAAAAATAGAAAAAGTGGATATTTCGGATATTTTGTTTTTTCTTTGCCGAAAAATTCGGTTAATTGTGACTTAAAGTGCATTTATAAGTCCAATTTTTTGATGTATAAGATTTGTCAATTAATCAAAATTTACCCCTACATGAAGAAGGTAATTATCCTCATTACAGCTTTATTAGCCTTTGCAACAGCACAAGCACAAGATTCCTGCAAGGTTTGTAAACCATACCTATGGGAAGCTGGTATTCCTATTGGACTTACCCAGTATTATGGCGACTTACACTGTAGTCAACCATACAAATCGACTGGTAGCAATTTCCATGTAGGTGCATTCGTCCGCCGACACATTTCAGACTACTTCGCACTTCGTGGCCAAGTTTTATTGGGCAGAATGACAGCCAATGACTACGACCAGCCAGATGGATACTGGGATTACAGAGGTTTCAGAATGACAACACCTCTCACTGAGCTTTCATTATTGGGAGAGTTTTACCCTCTCAAAGAAAGAAGGTTTACTTGCGATGGCAACTGCCGCAAAACACTCTCTCCGTATATTTTTGCGGGTGTAGGTGCAGCACTTACTAATCCTAAAATCACGGTTGATAATCCAAACTCTCCGCTTTTCTCACAAAGATTATTTGATGAAGCAACAGCCGGCGGGCCAAGACGTACTTCGGTAGTCTTCCCACTCGGTATTGGTGCTAAATATAATGCAACAGAGCGTTTTACAATCGGTGCCGAAATGGGCTACCGTTTCTCAACATCAGATTTTATTGATGGAATGAGCTACGCTGCATATAGCAAGAAAAAAGATGGTTATTTTATTCCGAGTCTTTTGGCTTCTTACCGCTTCGGCGATAAAGATAGCGACAAAGACGGTGTTGTTGACCGTTGTGATATTTGTCCGAGCGAAAAAGGTTTGCGTAAGTTTCAGGGATGTCCTGACACCGATGGAGACGGTCTTCCGGATAAAGACGACGCTTGCCCAACTCAGCCCGGCCCAATATCTTTGAAGGGATGTCCTGATACAGACGGTGATGGTATTGCCGATAAAGATGATGAGTGTCCGACATTGGTTGGTACAGCCGCATTGAAAGGTTGCCCTGATAAAGATGGTGATGGCGTTGCTGATAAAGATGACGCTTGTCCGGATGTTGCTGGTGTAAAAGCATTGAAAGGTTGCCCAGATTCTGACGGTGATGGTATTGCCGATAAAGATGACGCTTGCCCTAACGCTGCTGGTCCGGCTTCGTTGAATGGCTGCCCAGATACTGATGGTGATGGTATTGCTGATAAAGACGATGCTTGCCCTAATGTAGCGGGTTTAGCACAATTCAAAGGTTGCCCTGACAAAGATGGCGATGGTATTCCGGATAATATTGACCAATGCCCAGATACCAAAGGAACTGCCGCAAACAATGGTTGCCCAGAGACCTTCAAAGGTTACCGTACTGCAAGTGGTTGCGAGATTTCGGAAGCCGAATTGGGTGATTTGACTCTCGCCGCTCAAGGTATTGAGTTCTACGCTGGCACAAATAAGTTGAAGCCTTCGTCGTACAAAAGCCTCGATAGAGTTTGTGCAGTGATGAAGCGTTGCCCAGATGCTATGTTGCATATCACTACAAGTGGTGCAAATGCCCGTTTGGCCAAATTACGTGCTTGCTCAGTATATGCTTACTTCCTGAAGAAGAAATGTATTACAAAAGCCCGCATGACATACGACGGTGCTGGCGGCGAGTCGAGCTTTACAAATGCTCAAGGTAAGAAAGTGGATTCTCGTACAGAGTTCCAATTGAGATAAAATAAATCGCTGATTTCACCGATTTTGGTCTGATTTCACTGATTTTCTAAAAGGCAAGAGATTTCTCTCTTGCCTTTTTTAATACTAAATACTTTGCATATCTCAACAAAATCGTATAAATTTTGAACTAATAATCTGTATATACGTTTATACATGAAAATATCATCATATAAGCATGGTAACCTACGCTATCAATAAAGAAAAACTCGAAAAAGCAGCATACATCCTGAAGACTGTGGCACACCCTACTCGTTTAGCAATCATAGACTTGCTGAATATCAATGAAAAAATGGGTGTAACCGAAATCTGTGAGATATTAAATTGTGAACAATCGTTGATTTCGCATCACTTAATAAATATGAAATTGAGGGGTATTCTGAAATCTGAAAAAGACGGCCTCAATGTATATTACTCTCTTAAAGAAAAAGATGTAACTAAGCTCATTGAGTGCATCGAGAATTGCGATTGTAATATGTAATTTTAATGAGTCGTCATTCATCATTACGAGCATCACAAATCAGTATTTATTTTTCAATTATATCAAGAATAACATGAAAGATTTTTTGAATCCTGTCAATTGGACCCTCATGCGTATCGTGCGGGTGGCGTTGGGCGGGTACGTAGTTTTTGAATCTATCCGAACGGGGCAATATATGCTCGGAATCATCGGAGCGTTGGTCTTGGTTCAAGGATTGATGAATTTTGGTTGTGGATGTAGTGTTCCTCAACAACGTTATCAGAAACCGACATTCGATAAAAATACCGAAGTAACCTACGAAGAAATCAAATGAAAAAATATGCTTGGGTAATCGGTGGAATAGTAATCGGTAGCATTGGTGGGTTTCTGTATTGGAGATTCGTAGGATGCTCTACTGGTACATGCCCTATTACTTCTAAACCACTCAATAGTACGCTCTATGGTGCTGTAATGGGCTATTTCTTGAGCGAAGCTATTAAACCTTCTAAATGATTTTATGAAATCTCACTGGGAAGATATATATGCGACCAAAGAGCCAGACCAAGTAAGCTGGACACAAGAAAAACCGACTACTTCGCTGGACTTTATCCGAAGTTTTGATTTGCCAAAAACTGCCAAAATAATTGATGTGGGTGGTGGCGATAGCAGGTTGGTTGATTTTTTGTTAGATGAAGGCTACCAAAATCTTACTGTTTTGGATATTTCTGAAAATGCCCTCAAAAGAGCAAAAGCTCGACTTGGAGATAAAGCCAACAGCGTAACTTGGATTGTATCAGATATTAAAGAATTTGAACCAACCGAGAAATACGATTTTTGGCACGACCGAGCCGCTTTTCATTTTTTAACGACCGAAAACGAAGTTAAAAAATATGTAACGATAATCTCTGATGCCGTTGATGGGTATCTGACAATCGGAACTTTCTCCGAAAAAGGTCCTCTTAAATGTAGTGGTCTGCCGATTCGTCAGTATTCAGAACAGACTTTAAATCAAGAAGTTAGCAGTAGTTTCGATAAGATTCGATGCCAAACCGAAGACCATATTACACCTTTTGGAACAACCCAAAACTTTATTTTTTGTAGTTTTAAAAAACGAAAACCATCTATCTCATGAAAAATCTATTTATTATTCTTGTTTTGCTCGTTGGTTTCTCTTGTGCAAATGCACAAAACGACCTACAACCAAAAGAATTTGTAGAGAAATACAAAGCTACCAAAAACGCTCAGTTGCTTGATGTACGTACACCCGAAGAATGGGCGAATGGCAAAATTGCTTCGTCGAAATGTGTAAATTTCAATGATGCAAACTTTAAAAAAAACCTTGAGTCTTTAGATAAAAACAAACCCGTTTTTGTGTATTGTGCGGCTGGTGGACGCAGCTCTAAAGCAAAAAAAGTTTTGCAAGAAGCTGGTTTTAAAGAGATTTATAACCTTGTGGGGGGTGGGTATCAGCAGGTAGCTGCGGCCGGCATTAAGTAAGTGGTAGTGCCAGTGTCACGGTTGTTCCTTTGCCTACTTCGGAGTCAACACTAAAATTAGCACCAATTTCATCGCTTCGGTTTTTCATATTTGAAAGACCGAAGTTTTCGTTTATACTCAATTTGCCTTTGTCGAATCCTCTGCCGTTATCGCCAATAGATAACCCTAATTGCCCTTGCTCAAAAGATAGCCCGATATTGATTTGAGTTGCCTCGGCATGTTTTTGAATGTTTTGGATGGCTTCTTGAAAAACCCTAAAAATATTAAGAGCTTGAATCGAATTCAGTTCATAGTCATTCCCCAATCGGTTCGAGACAATCTGTAAGTTGTGGTTATCTTCCGTAATTTTACTCAAATAATGCTGAATTCTGGAATACAAATTGGTTATTGAGATAGCCGAATTGTGCGTTGCCCAAATGGTATCACGAAGGCTTTGGGCAGCCTCCCGAACATCTTTGTTGATAGATTCGAGTTTTTGCGGAACAAGTCGTTGATTTTCAGCCAAAAAGAAGGCATTATCGAGGCTCGTAGAGACGACAGTTAGCTGCGAACCCACGCTATCGTGCAACTCTTTAGCGATTCGTTGGCGTTCGATTTCTTTTGCTTTCAGGATTTCTCTTTGTTTTTCAATTTCGATTTCTTGCAAAATACCCCTTTGCTTGGTTTCTCTGATTCTGTAAAACAAAAAACCGAAACCAATCAGTGAAATCAAGCCAATCGAAAGCCCGACTATCCAATTCTGTTTTTGAGCGTTTTCGAGGTTCGATTGTGCCAAAAGGCGTTCTTTTTCGGTGGTTTTGTATTTTACATCAAATTCTGCAAGGGCTTTGTTTTGGTCGGCAGTGTAGAGCGAATCTCGGAAACGAATGATAAGTTTTTGGTATTTATCACCCTCTTTGAAGTCATTTTTTGCAAAGTATAGTCTTTCGAGTGTGTAATAAGCTTTTGCTTTATCAGAGCTATTATTGAATTTTTGGGCGAGATAAAGTGTTTCGTTTAGGTACTTTTCTGCTTCTACAAAACGTTTTTGTTCGGTGTAGAGCATACCCAAATACCGAGCCGTTGTGAGCAAGCTCCAATCATCTTTTAAATCTTTTTGAATTTGATAAACCTCCAAAAGCGGTTTTTCGGCTTTTTCGTTTTGATTGAGCCGTCGGTAGAGATTTGCCCCAACCGAAAGGTTATAAGCATAGTGCTTTAAATCATTCTGTCGTCTTAAATATGTTGCCATTTCAAAAAACAGCTTTTGTGCCTCTCCGTATTTTCCCAAAGCAATCAACGTATTAGCAATGCTATTTTTTATATCTATCTCGTCTCTTTTGCTCCCTTTTTTTCTGACTAAATCAAGGGCTTTTTCAAAATAATCAATTGCCAGTTGATTATTGCCCATGTTGTGATACAACCAGCCTAATCTATCCAAACTCTGTTTCTGATACTTATAACTATTAATTTTGACAGCCAAATCGTAAGCCTCAACCAAGTATTTTTTTGATTCAGCAAATTTATTAATTTCTCTAAATTGCCCTCCTAAATAACCAAGTGTGTAGCAGATTTGAGGATAATCATTCGTTTTTCTATAAAAACTAAGGGCTTGTGATAGATAATAGGTTGAAGAATCAAATTGACTGCTGTTGTAATAAAAATCTGCGAGGGTTTCATACGAATTGGCGATTCCTTTATTCCAATTCAGTTTTTTTGCTCTTTCAATGTTTTCAAAAGCAATTTTTTGAGCCTTTTCTGATTGTTTGTCTTGATAATATACCCAAGCCAATTCGTTGGTCAATTTTATTTTATTAGAATCAATTTTTTCGGTAGAAATCAGTCTTGTGAGGCTATCAATTTGCTTTTTTTGAGCGAAAGAATGGGAAGTGAAGAAGAATAACATAGCTGGTATTGTAAGTGCGGGCAATGGCACAAACAAAATTCTTAATTCTTTTCTAAACCCAGCGATTTTTCTGAGCAATCTGAACGGCTTCGAGTTTTGAATGAACATGGAGTTTCTGATAAATGTTTTCGATGTGTTTTCGGGCTGTTTTAGCCGAAATAAAAAGTTGTTCGGCAATTTGGTTGTAATTGAGTCCGTTGGCAATTTTTTCGAGAATTTCTACTTCTCGCTTCGATAAGTTGAAGGTTTCGGGGCTTTGAACGGTCTCGGTTTTTTGCTCCAAAACCTGCTGATTTCGTAGCATTTCGAGCGTTTTCATGGCTATCACGGGCGACATTGGAGCTCCGCCATCTATTAATTCTTCTAAACAAGCTAAAATCCTGCTCGGTTTTTCGTCCTTTAATAAATATCCCGATGCACCAGCTTTAATCGCATCAAAGATTTTATCTTCTCTATCCAGCACCGTCAGCATCATTATTTTTTGGTTCGGATTCCGTCTTTTGATTTCTCTCGTAGCTTCGATTCCATCCATTGCCGGCATTTCGATATCCATCAAAATCACATCGGGTTGATGATTATTGAGTTTATCCAAAGCATCCAGACCATTTATTGCCTTAAAATCAATCTCTAATTCATCAAAAATCGAAAGATTTTGACTGATATTCCGTAGCAATGTCGGATTATCATCTACCAAACCTACTTTGATTACGCCCATAGTCTCCAAATTTTAAGCAAAATAAAGTTTTTCTTTCAATACATAAAATAAGGCAAATGCCGTATTGAGGGGCTTTGACGGATTTCAGAATTTTGTATCATAAACTGAATTAATATTCTCATGGCACTCTCGGCAGATTGGCTTGCGGGTGGATTTAGAATCAATAAACCTTCAATAATATTTGAGAATATTGATTGATATTAATTCAAAAAATAGCCATGAAAACATTTGTTACCTTATTTGTCTTTTTAGGTTTGGCTTTTCAAATTAAATGTCAGACCCTAACAATCTCTGAATCAACTGTTTTTTTTCAAAAGAAAGAATCGAATGTTAATTGTAATTCGAGTAATCCAAACCCGAAATTTTATATAAATGGCATCTATGTTCTCGCTGGAACAAAATTTAATGGGAGAAACCAATATCTCTTACAAATCCCAAATACTTTGACAACCTCTATTTGTGTAATTAATTTTTTTCCATATACCTTACCAATTGGGACGAACTACTTACGAATCCGATGGTCTGGTACAAACTGGCAAATAGGCTTCTTTAATTCAAATAATGCTTTTCAATCTGTTGCAATCTTTTCTGGCGATACACCAACACCCGAATGTGAAAAATACAGTACGAATAATAACGCAAAAATTGGCGGAGCTGACTGCTACTGCCAAACCTCGATGATTCTGACAGGCACAGCCCCTTCGACCCCTCGGTATTCACAAACGACCATTAATTCTACCCAAATCGTTGGTAATTCTACCAACATACTCTATCAAGCAGGAAATAGCGTGAGTCTAAATGCAGGTTTTCAGGTAAACTCAGGAGGTGTTTTTGAAGCAAAAATTGCTACTTGTAATTAGAAATAGGGCAAATGCCTTATTGAGAGCCATATTATTTCAATTTTATACCGTAAAATTTCACTTTTATTCCCATGAAAAAACTCGTTTATTTATTCGTAATTGGCTTATTTTCAATTTCTTGTAAAGACAAAGAAGCTGCCCCTTCTAAAACAGAACTTCTGACTAAAGCAAAATGGGCTTGGACGGCCGGCACGGTTTCGCCTGCTTATGATTTCTTCGGTGATGGAAAACCAATCAGTGGCGATTACCGCAGCAAGTATCCTTCTTGCTACCAAGATGATATACATATATTTGATGCTGCTGGTAAATACACAGCAGACGAAGGTGCAACCAAATGCGACCCCTCCGACCCTCAAATTTATTCACAAGGCACTTGGAAATGGGACGTAAACGAGACAGTAATCGTGATTACAGAAGATGGTGCAATCAGAAAATGGAAAGTAAATGAATTGACAGAAACAACATTAAAAGTAACCGAAGAAGCTGCCGAAGGTGGTAAAACATACACTTTTCAATACACTTTTAGCCGTTAAAGATAATTGTGATTCGACTCTATCTCTTGGTTTTGGTAGTATTACACCGCATCTGTTATTCTTGACATTAATAAATCGTAAAACTCATAAACATGAGTCATCCCGAATTTTAAAAAGACCCTATTAAGGGTCAAATATCGTTGGACGATGCCATATTTCTGTTGTTTTGAGTTCTGTAGGAACGACATATATAACTCAATGTGTCGTTCCTACGGAACTCTTGTTTTATAGAATTTAGACTATCTACCGAGCGTCGGCCGCCAATATTTATCCCCGATGGGGCATTTAATTCTCAAAATTATGGATGAATCGTGTTTGTTTATTTGCTATATTTGATAATCAAACCTAAACCGAATGAGAGGAATATTTATCGGGCTGATTATCAGTTTTTTATATAGTTGCAAACCCCAAGAGATTAGCCCTCGAAACTGCCGCTTTGTAACTGTCAAAGAAGAACAAGTAAACCTCACTGGTGCGGGTTTTACGGCGGTGAGTACTTTTACTTATAACCAAAACGGAGACCTCGAAAAAATGGAGGTGAATAACTCGAATACGGCTAATAGCTACACCATCAATATCAAACACGAAACTGCCAAAAGAAAGGTCTTAGAGAATATTCAAGCGAGCGGGCGAGTATCACGAGACACGCTGACACTCAATGACTTGGGGTATCGTGACAATAATGTATTCAGGAATCTGAACTCTTTTTCAAAAACATTCTACGAATATGATTCAAAGGGTTTTCCACGCAGAGTAGTTCTAAAAGATAATTTTGGTAATGGAATCACACTGGGCGAATGGGAGTACTTAAATGATGGCTCAAACCTTACAATTTATCAAAGAATAACAGCCAATGGTATAGTTATAATTGAGCAATATGAGTATTATCCAGACAAAATCAACGACCGATTCTATTATGTGAGTCAATTTCACTTATCTAAAGTGTTTGGCCGCCCTCCACGCAATATTCTGAAAAAAATTTTGAGAGCCAACGGCGACAAATTCGAATACACCGATTATCAGTTTGATAAAAACAATAACATCACTTCTTATGTAGAAACCTTCACGGGTATTTCGGGCTTAAATGGCTATACTCGCAAAGTGAGTTTTGAATACTTTTGCGTAGATTGATTCACTTCCGATTATCGCCGCCTTCAATCATACTGAGGTAGCTAATGTAGCGGCTTTCGGCAATGATACCTTCGCCAACGGCGTCTTTTACGGCACATTTGGGTTCGTTGATGTGCAGACAATTATGAAAACGACATTCGTTGAGCATTTCTCGCATTTCGGGAAAATAATGACTGATTTCTTCTTTTTCAATATCAATCAAGCCCAATTCTTTGATTCCGGGCGAATCTATGATAAAAGTATCAGGTTCGACTTCAAACATCTCGGCAAAAGTTGTGGTATGCACACCTTTGTTGGCAAATGTTGAAACCTCTGATGTACGTAGGTCTAAATCGGGCATAATGGCATTGATAAGCGTAGATTTGCCAACCCCCGAATGCCCCGAAAGCAAAGAAACTTTGCCTTTCAAAAGAGCCTTGATTTCGGCTACGCCATCGCCTTCGAGAGCCGACACAAAATAGCACGGATAACCCAGCGATTCATACAAAGTTTTTAATTCCTCTTGATAAGCTACACCTTCGTCATTTATCAAATCTAATTTATTAAAAACCAGCACGGTCGGAATCCTGAAAGATTCGGCAGAAACCAAAAAACGGTCAATAAAACCAAGCGAAGTACGTGGAAAAGTCAGCGTTGCAATCAGTATAGCTTGGTCGAGGTTTGTTGCCAGCAAATGCCCATGAGCTGTTTTGTGTACCGATTGCCGAATGATGTAATTCTCACGTGGTAAAATATCATCAATAATACCCGTGTTCTCAGTTTCACTTTCTAATTCGTACCGCACTTTGTCGCCTACGGCAATGGGGTTTGTAACTTTCAGACCTTTAATTTTGAATTTTCCTTTTAGCCGACACTGCAAAATATGCCCATCCTCGGTACGAACATCATACCAAGACCCCGTCGAACGCATTACTATTCCTATTGCTTTTTGGCTCAATCTTTGTTTATTTTAGATTAGATTAAAAATATTTTGTTTTGTAAATTCATCCTTAAAACTTTCTTAATACTAACATCATAAATAGCCAATAAGTTTTCCTATGATTTTGTAATATTTCTTGATTAAATATTACTTATAGCTTATATACACTATTAATAGCCAAGAAATGACCTAAAAATAAAGAAAAACACCGTAAAATAAATTTTTTAAGAAAATTTTAAGTATCGCTCCAACATTTCACTAAACTTTTACGTTATTTGAGTATCAAAGAAAATTAGATACAAAATCTAAGAGTAATATCGTCAGGGAAAACAATCTACAACCGAGTTATTCGACAGTATTTTGAGTCTTTTGTCTCGACTAAAATAATCAATTTACCAAAGGGTTCACCATTTAAACATTTACAGCTATGAAAAAAGGAGTTTTGCTCGGATTAGCCGCAGTGGCAGTTGGCGTAGTAGTTTATTCAATCTCAAAAAAGAACAAACCAGCAACTACTTACAAGCCGATATTATCAAAATAATTTCAGTACATGGATAGTCAAACACAAAAGTGTAGAACCGTAACATACTGAATTTCCACGCAAGGTATTGCCTCTTGAGGCTCAATACCGATGAGATAACATTGCCTGCTGAAAATATAAATGATAAACCCCTCGCTTTCACGAGGGGTTTTGTTTTTTAGATAATATCAATAA
Organism: Spirosomataceae bacterium; assembly: GCA_025455785.1. GTDB lineage: Bacteria > Bacteroidota > Bacteroidia > Cytophagales > Spirosomataceae > JALOLV01. The sequence continues at coordinate 13,710 of JALOLV010000082.1, forward strand.
TTTTCTTAAATTCTGTGGGTGTTACTACTTTCAGCGTAGGAAATTCTATATCGGACAAAATATCAAAATGCTTATCGTAGGTAATCAAACAAAAAGCATTGACTGAAATCGCTAAATCAGCAAATTTATTATCATCAGGGTCTTCGTTAATCAAATTCCAACGAAAATGTGGCTCAGCAAATATTGTATTATTAGCAATGCAAATAGCTCTAAGAATAAAATCTGCGGTTGAAGATGAGTAGTATTCCGTTATTTTCTCGGCATATTCCATCAAAATTTCAGTACTTACCACCCATTCAAAAGTCTTTTTTGCAAAAGCTTGATAAATGAAAAACTCTGGATTTTTTCTATTGATAGTCGCAATCAAAACATTTGTATCAATAACTACCCTCATTAGTTTACAGTTCTTTGGTCTTGACTTCTCAATTTCTCATAATCGGCTTCAGTTATACCTTTTTGCTCAACAATTTTATCAACTTCATCGAATACCTTGTTTGAATAAAAGTTAAACAAAAGGTCTCTTACTTCAACTGATTCATCGTAAGACATTTTTCTATTAAACATCCTTAGTAATCCGAGTTGAACATCGTTAAGTCCCGATTTTTCTACTATTTCAGACATTTTTTAAAAAATTTAATAAAACAAATTTACATTTTATTAATCAAATACCCAAAAGCCGATGAAGTACATCTGCAAATGTACCTCATCTTTTCATTTCTTTCAATTTGCGTCTGGAAGTGCGTATTTTGTTGGCTTCCAAGTGTTATTTCTGAGATTTACATCGGGGAGTTTACCGTCGGGGTCTATGACGATAGATTCTATCGCCGAGGTCGAAGCGTGGCGGAATGTCCAAGTACTGCCTTTTTGCCAAACCTCAACTGGTAGCTCTACCCTCTTGGTTGTGCCGTTTGATTCTCTGATTTCGAGTGTTACAGGCATTGGCAATTTCTCGTGATTCTCTATCGTAATCAATGAGCCTTTAGATGGGTCTTGCCCAATGTATTGCACCTCTTTTAACCCTTGGTCAATCTTCCAATCGTAGTAAAACCAACCTTTCCAAAACCAACCTAAATCTTCGCCGGCAGCGTCTTCGATGGTACGGAAGAAATCTAACGGAGTTGGGTGTTTGAATGCCCAACGATTCACGTATTCTTTGAAGGCATAATCAAAACGTTTTTCGCCCAAAATCACATTGCGAAGCAACGAAAGTCCCGTTCCGGGTTTCATATAAGCCGCAAAACCCAAGTAATTGGCCTGAACTACATCGGGGATATTCATGATTGGGTCTCGGTCGTGGAAATACGGCCCAAACTGACGTAC
>JALOLV010000455.1 GCA_025455785.1 Spirosomataceae bacterium
AATCTGTGGGTGCAGTTCGAGCTGAATTTGAATACGAGATACCACAAAGTGATGCAAAGCAGTTACTTGATAATTTTGCTGAATCTGAATTATCTAAAACTCGATACAAAATCAATTTTGATGCTAAAACATGGGAGGTAGATGAGTTTTATGGAGATAATGAAGGATTAATTGTCGCCGAAATTGAATTAGATTCAGAGGATGAATCTTTTGAAAAACCCATTTGGATTACGGATGATGTAACCGATGATAAACGTTATTTCAACTCAAATTTAACGAAGAATCCCTATAAAAACTGGAAATAAAAGAGGCGTTGAAATCTCAACGCCTCTTTTATTATTTATGTATGTGAGCTGGGCTTAAGCACTTATTTTCAACTTCTGACCCGCTTTCACGCTATTGCCTTTTAATTTATTAAGTTTTTTGATTTTCTCAATCGAAATTCCACCATAACGTTGTGAAATACTCCAAAGTGTATCGCCCCGTTTTACAGTATAAATTTTAGGTTGAGTTTTCTCAATTTCTTTTTTCTTTTTCTTCTCGGCAGCAATTGTTCTCTCAACGGTTAATGTGTTTTCTTCGTCATCAAGATAAATTGCTAATTTCTGACCCGGTACGATTTTAGAAGATTTTAGTTTATTCCAAACCTTAATATCATAAACTTCTACGTCAAATTTATCGGCAATACGATTAAGCATATCGCCTTTTTTGACTTTGTAAATCTTTTTCTTGACAGTACGAATTTTCTTGACATCTTCTTCGGCCTTTACAGGTGTAGGATTAATATCCTCCACAACCGTTTCATCATTATCGGCCAATGCAGTTCCCTTACCATTAATTACAATGACCCCCGGTTCTGATTGTCCAACGGGTTTATCTGCAAGTAGAACCTCTGGAAACGCCTGCTTTTGGGCTGAATCCAAAATCATTTGACGATTTGCCTCAAAATAAGCGTATTTATCTTCTGGAATCAGAATATCCATACCTCTCGACCAATTAGGTAAATGGTCTTTTTGTAGATGAGGGTTAAATTTCTGAATATCCTCTAAGGCAATTCCACTTGCATTGGCAAAGGCTTCGAGGTTTAAATAACCATCAACATATACAGTACGAGTCGGAACGTACTCTTGAATTTCTTCGGGGAAGATTCCGTAGCTATCAGCGTGGTGCATCATGTATAAAATCGCCGTAAATTGTGGTACATACGAGCGTGTATCGCGATGCAAATATGGGTGTAGTTGCCAGTAATTAGTAATATTTCCGGCTCGACGAATTGCTCGGCGGACATTACCGGGGCCTGTGTTGTAAGACGCCAATGCCAACTCCCAATCTCCAAAAATTCGGTATAGTTGACGCAAATAACGACAGGCGGCATCAGTTGCTTTTTCGATGTGCATGCGTTCATCAACGTATTCATCAATTCTTAGTCCGAAATCAAGTTTGGCAGTTTTTGTCATAAATTGCCAGAGACCAACGGCTTTTGAGCGGGAAATCGCCTTCGGATTCAGTCCCGATTCAATCATCGAGAGATACTTCAACTCATCTGGCATATTGTATTTTGCCAAATATTTTTCATAAATCGGAAAGTAGAAATTCTTTCTCTCAAGCATCGTTTTAGTAAAGCTCGGCTTCTTATAAATAAAGAAATCCACAAAGCTATGCACTGTCGAGTTATAGGTAAGAGGAATCTCTCTTTGCAGTTTTATCAGTCGCTCACGAACCTCGTCTGGGTTGGCTGTCGGGATGAATGCCTCGACTGTCGGTAGTTTTTCAATGTCTTCGGTGAGCGTATCTTCCTCGGCTATGATAGTTGCCTCTTGAGGAATAATTGTTTGAGTCTGCTGAGAAAACGTTGGGACAAAAATGCCAGAAAAAAGCCCTGACAATAGTAATAGTTTTTTAGAAAATGTCATTTCTCACAAAATAGTCTTGGTGAAACAATGGGTTATGGAAAGCATCAATTAAACAAATTTAACTGATAACTTCTTGTTTGTCAAGTAATTGAGTAAATATCTACAATTCAGAACACACTTTGGCAAATGCCAACAAAGCTGACTCATCAAAATTCTTGCCAAGAATCTGGAAACCAATCGGCAGTTTTTCAGAACTTTCACCGTTTGGAATCGCTATACAAGGGTTGCCAATGACATTTGCTTGCACCGTAAAAATATCCATCAAAAACATTGTTAGTTGGTCATCAGATTTTTCTCCAATTTTAACAGCTGGTGTTGGTGTGGTCGGTGATACTAAGAAATCGTATTCGGATAAAATCTTATCGGTTGATTCTTTTATTAAACGACGAACCCTCTGTGCTTTAGTATAATAGGCATCGTAATAATCTGCACTCAAAACAAACGTACCGAGTATAATTCGGCGTCGAACTTCTGCCCCAAAGCCCTCGCCACGTGTTTTTTTGTAGAGAGTTTCGAGGTCTTTGGCTTCGGTGGTCCGATGCCCATATTTCACGCCATCGTAGCGTTGCAGGTTCGAGCTGGCTTCGGCGGTTGTCAGGATATAATATGTAGGCAAAAGGTATTTTAATAACGGATAATCTACCGCTTCTACAATATGTCCTGCTGCTCGAAGTGCTTCGATTTTATCAAAAGTATGTTTTTTTACTTCTTCGTCAAGCCCTTCGCTTTCGAGGGCTTCACGCATGTACGCGATTCGGTATTGTTTTTTAGGATTTAGTTCAGAATATTTTTCTACTGGTCTCGCCGAAACTGTACTGTCATGTTCGTCGGCACCAGCAATGATTTCGAGTAACCACAAAAAGCCGCTGGCTGACGCACCGAGCCACCCGTATCTGACCCTAACGAAGCCAAACACATATCGGCTTGTACGGCAACTGCCGATGCTCCTGATGAGCCACCCGGAACTCGACTGCTATCGGCAAAGTTGCGGGTCGGCCCAAAAGCCGAGTTTTCGTTTGATGAACCCATCGCAAATTCATCA
>JALOLV010000456.1 GCA_025455785.1 Spirosomataceae bacterium
GGGATGATTCTGCAAGACTTTGACAACGATGGTAACTTAGACGCACTCTTGGCCGGAAATGACTTTGGCAATGAAATTTCGGTTGGGCGTCTCGATGCCTTCAATGGTTTGTTGCTCAAGGGCGATGGCAAGGGCAATTTCAATACCGTTTCGTTACAAAATAGTGGTTATTGTGTAATGGGCGACGCCAAAAGCTTAGTCAGAATTACAACCACAAATAACAAATTATTGACGATTTCGGGGCAAAATCGTGATATTTTGAAGGTTTTTGAATACACAAAACCCATCAAGAAGATTGATTTATTGCCAAACGAATATTCGGTAATTTTGAAATTGAAAAATGGCAAAACTCGCCGAGAAGAAATTGCATTTGGCTCTTCGTTTTTATCGCAGTCAGCTCATAATTTAATTATTGGCGAAGACGTAAAAAGCGTAGAAATTATCAGTAATTCGGGCAAAAAACGAATTGTAAATCTATAATCTGTAAACTCTGACGGGGCTTTTAGCCGCCGTCAGGGTTACAAAATCAACCTTTTTTCTTCTTAGGTGTTTCTACAACCGGAGCCGCAACTGGCAATTTTGCCTTAATTTTAAAGAATTGATAGCTTGGGTCGCTTCCACCCAACGATTGAGCCTTCATCGCAAACGCCAAAGCATCCGAAGATTTGCCCAATTTGTCCAAAATTTGAGCTTTTACCCAGTTGTTTCGGAATGTCTCACGCAAAGCCAAAGATTTATCTACCAAAGCCAAAGCTTTATTCAAATCCATTCCTTTTTGCACCATGTACTCAGCCGCCTGCTGGAAAGACCCCGAGGCTTGGTTGCTTTGCTGGGCCAGAGCAGCATCGATTGATTTCTCAATATTTATACCGATATTAAGAGATACCTTCGTTTTCTCCCAATAGATATTCATTTTAGCCGCATCGTCTTTGATGTCAGTGAAATCAATCGTGAAAGATTCGGTCAAGGCAACTTCCGAGGTTTTAACTTTTACACGAAGTGCATCGTCTGACTCTTTGTAGTTTTGTTCGCCGACTCCCAAGTTTTTAGAGAAAATAACGGTCCATTCATCAGCATTCGGAATCGACATAATAGCGTACTTTCCTGCTGCCAATGGTTGTCCTTCTACTGTAATATCAGAAGAAACCTCGATTTTGGTAGAGGCGTTGGCTCCTGTACGGTAGATTTTACCAAACGGAATCAGTTTGCCAAAAATCTCACGACCTCTCAATGCTGGACGAGAGTAATCGACCGAGACTTTAGCAACCCCAACCACTTGCGAAACCGTTGCCGCTGGCGATGGTGCTGGCGTAACTTGTGCCACAACAAAATTGACTGATAATAAGACACTTGCAATAAAACCTGTAATTTTTTTCATAGATAAAATAAGGATTTTTAATCATTTAAAGTGTAAAGATAGGCAATAACTACCGCAAAATAAAAATGGCTTTTGTTTGATATTAATTATAGGTAGATTACTCATAAAATTCAAGCCTAAACACCCGTAAGCCATGTTTTCTTCAAGTATTCTCGATACCCTCATCGCCCTTGTTTTTGTTTATTTTATGTTTTCTACGTTGGTCAGTTGCACGATTGAATATTATGCACAAAAAACTAAACGAAGGGCAATTGCCCTAAAAGAGGCTCTCAATAAGATTCTAAACGACCACATAAATCTCAATTTTGCCAGTTTGCTTTATGCACACCCACTCGTGAAGGAATTTAGAGAGAAAGAAAACAAACTCCCCTCCTATCTTGATGGAAATACCTTTGCCAAGGCACTGATTGACATTATTGCAAAACAAAGCCCCGAAACACAAGACTTACTTAAAGATTTTAGGTCTGGAGTGAATACACTGAAAGAAGGAGATGTTAAGACACTTCTCAATGCCTTTGGTGTAAGTTGTGATACTATTGATGACCTCGAAAAACAGATTCAGACTTGGTATGATGGCTACATGGATAGAGTAACTGGTTGGTACAAAAAAGGCATGAGAACGCCCCTTTTGATTGGTGCAACGATTTATGTAATCATTTTCAACATCAATTTTATTGATATTGCCAAGTACCTTTATGTCAATGAATCCGTCCGAAATGCCATTGTCTCGGATGCAATCACCGCAACTCAAAAAGATACCATCAAATTTTCGCCTGCAAACATTGATTCGCTCCAAAAGAAACTAACCAATGATTACATTCTACCAATTGGTTGGAATTTGGCCGAAGAAAAAGAAATCGGCAACGGTGGTCTCAAACAATTCGTCGATAATATCAAGAATGAAATGAATCAAAAAGGAGTTGGTCATGTGTTTTGGGGTTGGGCAATCTCGGCCTTTATCATGAGTTTTGGAGCCCCTTTTTGGTTTGATGTTCTCAAAAAACTCGTTAATATGCGAGGCAGTGGATTAAAAACACTAATCGAAGACAAAACAAAATAACCATGAAATACTATAATTGCCACGCTCATATTTTCAATTATGACTGTATTCCGCCCGATTTTCTGAGGAATCGGATTAAACCAGCATTTATCACGCCGGTTGTCGATTCATTACTCCGAAAGGAATGGTTTGCTTCTTCGATGAGTTGGGTTTTAGGGTTATTCGGAAGCAAAAGTCAGGCAGGTCGATTGGCCGAATTTGTCAAAATCGGTAAATTGGCTTTTCAAGAAGATATTTTCAGAAAACTGCAATCTGAATACGAGTCAAATTACAGCTTTGTTTTACTTACGATGGACTTTGATTTTATGGGGGCGGGACTGCCAAACGATGATTTTCTGACGCAATTGGCACACGTTCAGAATCTCAAACGCAAATACCGAGATTTGGTAAGACCATTTCTTGGGCTCGACCCACGCCGATTTACCAATACTGACGAAATGTTGGCATTTACAAAACACTACATCGAAGACCCAAATGCTCCTTTTGCCGGACTCAAACTTTATCCACCCCACGGTTTTTATCCGTTTCATCCAGTTTTCGATAAAACATTTGCCTTTGCCGCCCAAAACCAAATTCCCGTTTTAGCACACTGCTATCGTGGCGGAGGCTCGTATTACGCCCAAGATTCGCTGCCTCCGCAGACTTTCGGAAGGGTTTCGCTTGGCGATAGCGATGAATGCAAAACGTTTTTTACCGAACTAAACCAACAATCCGATTTTTTCAGAAAACCGATGCGTCAACAAACCGATGTTTTTCAGCACCCTGTTTGTTATTA
>JALOLV010000457.1 GCA_025455785.1 Spirosomataceae bacterium
GCATTCTTAAAATACTTTCTCTCTAAACCTTTGATTGTCAGGTCTTTATTTTCTCTGATGAATGGTAATTGTAACATTAGATTTTTGTTATATCAATTCGATTAAGTTTCTCTACCACACTGATTTCTGATAAGTAGAGAGATTTGAGACTCACCCTAAAGTGAAGAGTCGATTGTAAAATCAATCTTCGTATCAACGATTCGTTTTACAAAAATACCATCTTTCTCACTTACAAGGTAGATTTTGTAATTTTCTGGCTTCAAATATTGCAAATTTATTTCGGTATATAAAAAATTCGGGTCATTCCTATCCCTAAAAACCGAATATAAATGATTTTTTGAGCCAGCGAGCATCAGATAGTAGAAATCAGCGGGTGGATTATCATGCTTAATCGACGTTTTCATTATTTTTTGTAGGCAAGCTGCAGGTGTTTTTTCGTAGCGATACTCAATACGAGTTTGCTTAATGGGCTTCTGCTGGTTTATTGATTCAAACCCCGAAAGTAAGGATTGAATATTGGGGTGTTTGTAGAGGTTTGTTTTAGAGTGTTGGATTTTATGTATGTAGAAATCATTATTGCAGTGTGCATTAAAATGGGTGTTGAATTGGTTATTGGCGTAATAATTATAAGCATCGGCCCATTTATAATGAGCAATTTTTTTGATGTCGTATTGGTAAACTGTTATCGAATAAATATTGTAAATGAAACCCAAAACGAGCAGTATTATCCAAGCTGAATTCTTTTTTTTGAGCTGGTTCTCCCATCGAATATAGGCGAGAATAATACCGCAGATAACAATCAAAACCGAATACACTTTGTATCTACTGAGTAGTACATCTTCGCGTTTGAGCGAACCCAAGACGATAACCAACCCTACAAAGGCTACGATACTAAGTATGAATTGTTCGAGTTTTGTGAGTTTTTGAAGATTACTCGTAAAAATATAGTAAGCATAAAAGGCAATCACTAATCCGCCAAAAATTAGTGCAGGCCAGAGTTGCCCTTCAAAGTGTAAAATTCCACCCGAGAAGTAAAGAATATTGGCAAGATTATGAAGTTTTGTTTCGGCTGTAGATGGGGTAAGGGCTATGTAGAAATAAGATGATATTCCGAAGCACAACGACCAAATAGCTAATCTCCGAAATCTTCTTTTGACGATTAAGTAGATTAACCCGACTGCAAAAACCAGTAGCCCGGGCGAACTCGTCAGAAACGATAGTACTGCAAATGTGAGGCTTGCCCAAAAGTAAAAAGGAGGCTTTTTGATTATAAAATGAAAAGTCAGAAGAGCGAAAAAAATTATCGTAAGATTTTGCGTTGATGCCATGCCCCAGAAAAAATTTTCGTGGAGTTGCATCGAAAACCCAAGTAGCAATATCACTCCCAACCAACCCAAGTTAGGTTTTAGTGTAGAGTAAAATTTGTAAATAATAAAGAAAATACTCCCAAACCATGCCAAATCGCCCAACAACATGAGGTAAACCAAACTAAACGATTTATCCAAGATTTTATGTAATACCCACGAGATAGACTTAGTATAAAAAATGATATGTTCGAGATTTGGGTGAAGCACGTACGGAAATCTATGCGAATCACCAAAAGATTGGTCGGTGAGGTATATAGTATCGAAAACCGCCCAATAGTCGTCTAAATATGGGTTATTTGTGGCATATCCGTAAAAAAAATAAATGAAAGAAATCAAACAATACGCAACCACAAAAACTAAAAGTAAGACTTGAATAGCCTCACGTCTGTTTAGGTTAATCATAAAATTGAAGTGTGATAGAGTTATAATTCGGACCAGCAAATTCTATTATTTACCTACAATAAATAAATAGTACGAAATTTAGAACATATTTTCTAATTGGGGCGAGACTTATAGATAGAATCAAAATAGATTTTGTCTATAATTACGTATAGGGGTAGGTGTTCTAAGAGAGTCTGATAAAAGCAAGTAAAATGTGGTCTGAAGTAGATTGAAGATGGATTTAGCTATGATTCCTACATTTAGGTTTGAGTAAACCGTTCAGAGTTAGATAGAAGTCTTCTATGATAATTAATTTGCCCCAAGTGATAATTGAGATGTCCTTGCAAATGTATCAAAAAATATTCGGTTGTCATCGGGTAGCTGAGTACGTCTTCGGGATATTCCTCTTGGAAGTCTTCGGCTGATAAATTTTCAATAACACGTATTACCACCTTTTTTGTATCTTGAATCTTTTGTAAAAGGTCTTCTTTTGTTGTTGTGGATGAAAATTCGGCTGGGCGGTTACGGATATATCCCGAGTTACCGAGAATCGCTCCGATATAATTATTGAGGTTACCAACCAAATGCAAAACCAGATTTCCGCTTGGATTATTGATACCTTCGGCACGTTTCCAAAGCAAAGATTCATCGGTATAGGCTTCGATTTCGGCTCGTAAGCTATCCAAATCTCGACCGAATAATTTGATTAATGATTCTTTCAATTTTTTTATTTGTATTGAGGGCGAACCTTCGAGGCTCGCCCCACGATTATCATTCAAAAGTAAATAATCCTTCATTGAGAGCATTTAGAGCCGCATTTTTATCTTTTGTATCGACCAAAAGCGAAATATTATGCTCAGATGCACCGTAGGCAATCATTCTGATTGGAATATCACGCATTGCTTCCATGACTTTTAGGGCGATACCGGCCTTATCAGCCATAAAATTACCGACAATACAGATAATTGATTGATTGCGGTCGTGTTCTTCTAAATCGGC
>JALOLV010000458.1 GCA_025455785.1 Spirosomataceae bacterium
CTCGCAGTTCTGTTTACGCTTGTTACCGTACAAGTTAAGTTATTCGTTCCTGTAATTGACACCGTTGGTGTTGTAGTATTGCTTGTAACTGATGTTGTGGCACTTGCCGTACAGCCATTTGAGTTAGTTACTCTTACAGTATAAATTCCTGCTGTAGTAGCACTGATGCTCGCATTCGTCGAGGTGAATGAATTTGGGCCATTCCACAAGTAACTACCTCCACCACTTGCAGTTCTGTTTACACTTGTTACAGTACAGGTTAAATTGTCAGTACCTGTAATACTCGCTGTTGGGGTAGAAAAAAGCGATATAGAAGCAGTAGTTGTACCAAAACAAAGGTCAGAGTCATAAACCGTTACAGTATATGTACCTGCACTTGTTACATTATTGAGTGTGGGGTTTTGTAGGGTAGATGTAAAACCGTTTGGACCCACCCAGCTGTAAGTATAAGGGGGAGTACCATTTGTTGCCGAGACTCCTATTGTTGCATTTCCTCCGGGGCAAACCGTTGCATTAGTAGTAGTAAATGCAAAGTCTGGGCAGGCTCTAAAGGTAAAACCTGAAATCCTGATTGCGTGGTCGTCAGAAACCCCATTAGTTGCACCATTTGTATCACTCCACCATGAATACCATGTAGGATTAGTTTGCTCGGCAATAGCATCTTCTTCACCATTAGAGTAGATAATATCTAACTGAGTGATGGCATCCGAAGTATTAACTGTAATTGTTCCACGCAAATCATCCGGGTTTAAATTAGTTGTAAACGAATTATATACCGAACGAACGGTCTGACTTGCTAAATCTTGAATTAATAGGCTACCAGCTTGAGAAAACGTAACAGGTACATTGCCCAAGGGTCCATTCGCCAATACTGTAACTTCATCTTGGTATGAATTACCTGGTTTCTCTCTAATGTCTAATGAAGTATCGTTTTGGTCTTGCGTGAGTGTCCGCCCATCAATATCGCCAATAGTAAACGAACTTAAATATACAGGCTTTGAGAACGTAAACCTGACAGTTACATTTTCTAAATGCGTAACTGAGGCCATCGCAAAGGTTAAGAAATTATTGCCATAAGCCCCCCCCGTCTCGGTTTCGAGCCCACCTTCAATACTGCAAGATGAGTCCCAGGGGTCATTAAAAGACCCTGTAGCACCAGCAGGATTATTATTAGGATTACTGGATGAAAATCCACCATTTGCAAGCCAGCCACAAGTACCAGAATTATCTCCCCATGGGTGTGGACTCAAGCGATTAGGGTCGCCATTACGATTATTGGGGTCAATAATGGTCATTGTTACATTGACCGTACACCCTGGACCACAACTGATTGTATAGGTTCGTGATACATCTGTTGCGTTCCAGACATTACCAGCAGAACCATCCCACCAATTAAAACTTCCAGTTTGACCATTTGATTGAAGAAAGGTTAATGAGAGAAATAAAATCCACAAAAGATTTTCTTTCTTCACCCAATTCTTTAAATTCTTCAGCAGTAAAGTATGCAATAATTTCATCCGTCAAAATATTATTTAACGGATATATTACAACAAATAAAGTACCAAAAAATGATTGAACGGTAGTTATTATAAAATTAACGAGCCTTTGAGTGGTCTATTAATTGGTATCGCTCGATAGATTACGCTTATTTAGCTCCAATAAAACTTTTTTCATCCCTTTCTCAATTACTTCATAAGGTTCGATGACTTTACCAATGTAAACAAACGCAATGTGTGCTTTGGTACTGCCCAATATAGCTTTGTTTAGTCGGTAACTTTCGCGGCTGCGGCGACGGATTAGGTTTCTATCTACGGCGTGTTTGAAGCTCCTTTTTGAAATCGAAAAAAGCACTTGAGAAGCTGATAATGAATCGTTTACACTATACGTAACTTTGAAAGGATAGGCAAATGCAGACTGGCTGTTAGGATTCTTCCTATCAAAGAGACTATCAATGATTTTTTCGCTACAGAGGCGTTCGGATTTTCTGAAAGTATGAGGTTTCAAATTCTGATTTTGAGAGTTTGGAAGCACAAAAATAAAAAATCACCCGACAATGTGCAGGTGATTTTACAAATCTATTGAGTGAACCTTTTGAATATGGGTATTGGGTACAAAATCTGGGTTTACTTTTTGGGTTCGTAGAGTGAACCACCCTATGCTATATCTTTAAAAAGTATTTATCAGACGTACGCTATATATTTAACAAATGCCGTGCCAAAAAATGATTAAGCGGTGCAACTTCAAAAATAATTTCATAAATTATTACCTAAAGGCCAATTAGATGCACAAAAAAGTCTGTAAATCAATCATTTACAGACTTTTTTATTAGATAAAAAATATTACGAAGCGAAATTGCTTACAAATACAGTTATCTCAAAACTTAGGAAGACGAACTAAAAATAAACATTTAGAAATTAAACTTTTTACGAATCTCAGATTTCTAAACTGCTTATTTGGGTTTGGCATCAATTTTGATAAAGGGTAATTTCGCAAAATTTCACACCGTACTCTTAATCTTCAATTCGTCCATTTGTGCCGCGGCGATGGTCGAAGGTGAATCAATCATCACATCACGGCCCGAATTATTTTTAGGGAACGCAATGAAATCACGGATTGAATCGGCTCCGCCAAAGATAGAACAAAGACGGTCAAAACCGAAGGCGATACCAGCGTGCGGAGGAGCCCCAAACTCAAAGGCATCCATCAAGAAACCGAACTGTTTTTTGGCTTCTTCTTCGCTGAA
>JALOLV010000459.1 GCA_025455785.1 Spirosomataceae bacterium
ATATGCAAAGCCAAATCAATTCCAGAAGCTACGCCTGCCGAAGTATAAATGTTATCGTGTTCATTAAAAAGTACATTTTCGATGACTTTTAGATTCGGAAAACAACGTTGTAATTCGGCGGTTCGTTTCCAATGAGTTGTGCAGTTTTTTCCATTCAAAACGCCAGAATAAGCCAACACAAAAGCCCCCGTACAAACACTACAAATGGTTACTTTTTGAGCATAAAGATTTTTTATCCAAATCAGTAAATCTTTTTGTTGTCTAAATTCTTCGGAATGAATATAGTTTACATCTGCACCCGGAACAATTAAAAAATCGTTACTCTTGAATTCAATATTTGAAAAATGCTCAATTTTGTCAATCGGTAGCCCCGATTTTGTAGATAAATTATCAGAAAAAGAGCAATATTTCACTTCTATATTAGCTCCATAGTCAATAGCCTCATAAAAAACTTGGTCAGGACCAGCCAAATCCATGAGATGGATTTGAGGTAAAATCAAGAAAACGATTTGAGTAGTTTGATGTTCCATTCTCGAATTTTCATAGATTTGCATGAAATCCTACGTAATTTACAAATTAAATATCAGATTTAGTGTAAATTAAGCCACAAAAGAGACATATTCAGCCAAAAAATGATTGCAGTAATTCAACGAGTTTCGGAAGCATCAGTAAAAATTGATGGAGAAATAAAAGGACGGATTGGTCTTGGTTTTATGATTCTGCTCGGAATCACGCATGCCGACTCGCAAGAAGACATCGAATGGCTATCGAAGAAGATTGTAGGCATGAGGATTTTTGGCGATGAAGAAGGGAAAATGAATTTAGATTTGAACTCTGTGAATGGAAACATCTTGTTAATCAGCCAGTTTACACTCCATGCAAGCACCAAAAAAGGCAACCGTCCGTCGTTCATAGAAGCCGCTCGACCAGAAATTGCGATTCCGCTCTACGAGCAAATGATTTCTCAATTAGAAGCCGATTTAGGCAAAAAAATCGAAACAGGCGAGTTCAGAGCAGATATGAAAGTCTCGCTCATCAATGACGGCCCTGTTACGATTGTGATTGATTCAAAGAATAAAATATAAATCTTGCTCGTTTTTACAGATAGTTTTTGAGAAGATAGCCTTGATTCTTTAAATATTTTCATTAGTTTTATCAAAAAAAAACATCGAAATGGCAGTCCTTTTAGAGGAAATTCCAGAGTCTCTTCTTGTTGAAGAAATAGATGGCGTACCTTTTTATCGAAAAGGGTATAAAGATGTTTTATTGGGTTTGAAAGAACAAGAAGAAATCATGGGTTCGAGTAAATTGCAATCTTTTATCATTGCTTTTATCGTCAAATTTTTGAATCGCTACCTTCCAAACGATTTAGATGTTGTTTCGAGCGAATCGGGTTTGCATCTATCAACAGGGAGTAATTTAGCAACAGATATTGCCATTTATAACATCAACGAAGTAGGTAATATTTTTGAAACTGTTTATTTTGACACGCCGCCAAAAGTGGTAATTGAGGTTGATGTAAAAGTAGATTTAGAGAAAAATAAAATTAGCGAAACTGCCTATATCAAGCGTAAAACGAAGAAAATGCTCAACTTTGGTGTTGAGAAAGTAGTTTGGATTCTGACCGCTACACAGACCGTTATCATTGCTGATGCTAATCAGTCAGACTGGAGAATGACAGATTTCGGTGGCGAAATAGATTTAATGAATGACATTCGGTTTTCGATAAAACAACTCATTGAAGAACGTGGTTTTCAGCTCCCTGCATTAGAAAACTAACGTTTCAAAATTCTCTAAACCTTCATCAAAAACCGTAAATCTGGCAGGATAACCCACGGCTATTTTCCCAGCTTTATCATCCATGCCAATCGCTTTTGCTGGGCGAATAGTTGCCATTTCTACGGCTTCTTGCAATGAAATATCAACGAATTTTGTAGCATTCCGAACAGCATCGCCCATCGAGATGGCCGCACCTGCTAAATTTCCCTCCGAGTTTCGGTACTGACCATCTTGCAGATACGCATCAAATTCGCCCCATTGAAATTGTTTTACTTTATCTCCAACAAAAAGGGCATCCGAAATCAAGAAAAGTTTATCTTTTTTTGCCTTATGAGCAATCCGAGCGGCGGCATAATCGCAATGAAATCCATCTAAAATAATCGGTGCATATACTTCATCATTATCGAAAATTGTCCCAACAAGCCCAACTTCACGATGCCCCATTTGGCTCATGGCATTGAAAAGGTGCGTAATGAGCCTAATTCCCTTTCTAAACGCATGAGAGGCCTGTTTATTTGTAGCATTTGAATGCCCTGCCGAAATCACGATTCCTGATTCTAAAAGCATTTCAAGTTGTTCGTCAGTGAATTGTTCGGGAGCAATCGTCATGATTTTGATGATTCCTTTTCCGTATTTAATGATTTCCTCTAACTCGGCATTCGTTGGTTTTCTGACGTATTCAGCCAAATGAGCTCCACGTTTTATAGGATTCAAAAAAGGGCCTTCGAGGTGCATTCCCAAAACTCCCGAATTTGGATTTTTCAGGATATAATTTCGGGTGGATTCAATTCCTTTTAGGATATTTTCGGTAGGCGAAGTTATCAGTGTTGGCAATACATAACCCGTACCCATTTTGAGGCACGATTGGTATATATCATCAATCGTTTCTTCGGTTGGATATTGCGTAAAATAGAATTCCTCACCGCCGTTGATGTGTAAATCTATAAAAGCAGGAGCGATATGCAGAAGTTAAACTCGGAAAAATCCTTTTTATTGTGCCGTTTTCAACCTCAATAGAGTAGTTTTTGAGTACTTCTGTACCAGTATGTACGGTTAGATTTGAGAGGGTTGTAGTCATTCCAAATTATTTTATGCAAATGAAGTTGTTTATTAATTGAAAGGCAAATCAAAAAAACATTTCATTTGCCAACCGATAAGTATTGCAATGAGCTTCTACAATATCGGCAATGCGTGGTGAATACCCTCCACCCATCGAAACAACGACTGGAATTTTGTGTTTTCGGGCTTGTTCAAAAACAAATTTATCACGCAAATAGCACCCTTCTTTGCTCATGCTCAATTTGCCGAGTTTATCGGTTTTTAGAATATCCACCCCCGAAATATAAAACAGAAAATCGGGTTTTACTTGGTCTATGAGTCGAGGCAAAGTAGCGTACAATAAATCTAAGTATTGTTGGTCTTCGCAGTAGGTTGGCAGGGCAATATCGAGGTCGGATATTTCTTTTTTGAGTGGATAATTCTCTGCACCGTGCATCGAAAATGTAAAAACCCGAGGTTCATTCTCAAAAATGACGGCTGTTCCGTTGCCTTGATGAAGTGGTGAGTTCCGCCCGCAACATTCATCGAAACCCCACTTTCAAAAGCATAATGGCAGCAATCTATCGTACCCTGTGTGATAATTAACTCTCTCGTTACCAGCTCTTTTGTTACCGGAAACCCGATTCGGCGTTCCATTTTTGGGTCGATTGTGAGATTCATCAAATCATTGAGATATTGCTCCGTATGCACACCCAAAACCCATTTTGTATCAACAACATCTGGACTAAAAAAACTGGCTTCGGTACAAGTACCTTCGTAGATGAGTTGTTCGGGAATTAGCTCGTATTTTATCATCGGAAAACGATGACCTTCGGGTAGGGGATGGCAATAAATAGGACTATGGGCAATTTTGAGCATTTTTGAATAAACCAAATGGATATACTTTGATTATTTAACTCAAAATTGAGAGAGATAGTTTAACCCTGACAGTGGGCCTAAAGCTCTGTCAGGGTTTTGGGATGGATTTATTTCATATTTTCAATCCATTCTTTGATAAGAGCCACACTTTCTTTGTGAACCTGACGGCGGCCCACTTCGGGCATCATGATTCCGGGGTCGGTTGATTCTAAACGATAAAGCAAAATTGACTCTTCGGGATACCCCTTTACAATATCGTACTTTTTGTCGCCAGTACCTCTGCCAGCCGCAACAGGAGCTTTTTCGATTCCGAGGGTTGTCATGTCGTTGTTGTGAATACTCAAATTAAGTCCCGAAGTGCTTGCTGGCCCCTCCGGACGATGGCAATGGGCACAATTAATATCAAGCCAGATTCTGGCACGCTCATCCAAAGACCCAGTTTTAGGGTCATTCCAAACGGGGGCTTTCGGCACAGAAGTAATGTCTGGTAAACCAGTCAGAATCCCCATTTTTTGCCAAGAAAGAAGCTGGTTATTGTGAACACTGACAGGGTTCAAAACCCTGTCAGCGTTGAAATTGTCAACGAAATCACCATTCAACTGCCTTGCGGATGGCCCAATCGGACTCATTTTTTCGTTTCTGTTGTGGCAGCCTTTGCATTGATTTAGGTTCGGAATCGAATACTGGTGTTTTTTCTTTTTTCCGTCTAAATAAACATAACTCACTTCTTTGGTATCGCCCGCAACCTCCAAAAAGGCATCGGTTTGTTCATCATTCCACACGTATTCGTAGGCTTTCCAGCCACTTTCTTCGTGAATCAAAAGCCGTGTTTCGATGATTCTTCGACCCTTTGCTGGATTTCTAAAATCATTCGGAAAATAAAAATTCTTGATGATGGTTGTTCCCTTCGGAAAATCCAAAACCTCTTTATTATTGTAGCTAACCGTTTGGTTTTCGGGTAATTTTACAAATCGGGCTTTTTCGGCATAATCGCTAAAAAGCGGAGTGTTCAACGAATACGGAATCACGCCGTTAGCAGGTTTCAAATCGGCCAAATTACCCACAAAAAACTGATAATCAGAGAGTTTTTCTTTTGCTCCCACCGATTCGTTTTTGCTAAAAGACGATAAAAAAACAATCACCGAAATGACTAATGCAAGGTATTTCATTGTAAAGAGGTTTGATTAGAGGTAAATTTGACCATAATCAAATAGTTACTATAAAATTGGCCTGACTACCGCCCGACCTTTTCAACATTTATTTCAAAACTGCCATTTTGAGGCGTTCTAATTCACAATCGTGCTTGCTCAAATCTCGGCTTACGTTCTTGAAATCATTTTCGGCATCGAGATTGGCAAACGAGCCATTTTTGTTGTTTTTGATGCACAAAACTGTCGCAGGATTATTCTTATCGG
>JALOLV010000083.1 GCA_025455785.1 Spirosomataceae bacterium
GGACAAGCGGTTGCTTGACTACAATTAGCTGTGTAGGTTTTATCTGTTGAAGGATTAACAATAATTGCCGAACCAACTTGGCTGTTGCTCCAATAAATGTCTCCATTACATCCGAGTCCTAAAATTAAATAGGATTGATTTGAAGTACATGGGGTAATCGGATTTCCTAAAGAGGCTCCGAGAAGAGACGATACTTGGTTATTCTGAATCAATCCATTTACTTGGCTCAAATCTCCCTTTTTAATTTTATTGGTATCAACAGCAGAAAATAGCGTGTTCATCGGAAAAGCTACTAAATATGGCACTGATTTAACCCATATGGTTCGTTTAACCCTATCACTGGGGCATAGTCCATCACATTGAGTCTGAACAAAATAGGAAAATTCCCCAACCTGACTCGTTGTTGGTCTGAAGTCATTACCTGAATAAACAACGTTTCCACCAGACGGAGCATTCCACCAAGACACCGTTGCTGGTGAATTTCCTGCATTTGTCGTAATTTCGACACTGAATCCAGAAACACAAAGAGGGTCAGCAAATGAATCGTCCTCCGCCAATAAAGTCCAATTACCATTTGGAGGTTCATTATTAAAAAGCGAAAGTGGCTGATTTGGGGCAAAAGTACCAGAGGTAGGTAAAGAACCCGTTACAATTGCTGCTGCTCCGTCTTCAAACACTGTTGTAATTACACCAGCAGTGACTGTTCCTCTTGCGTATGTAGCTGTCGGCAATAGTGTAATAATTTTACCCGAAGGTGATTTAATTTTGAATGATAGTTCTTCATTAAAAGGGGTAGCACCACCATCAGCATTCGGACATGAATTTTCGTTCCCACCGTCTTTCTTCTGCCATGTAATTGAAACTTTTACTTTTGAGACAGTTCCACCTAAATTTTGTACTTCTGCTGTAGGGTCAGTACCACTTTTTTCAAAGGCGTCGTAGCCCACCATACCACCCGAATAGGTAAATGTCGTAGGTCCGGCGAAATTGCAACTTGTCGAATTAACAATAAAACCATTTCCAGTTGTTAAATCATTGCAATAATAAGCCGTTTTATCGCCAGTAACACTTGGGGCTGGGGTTTTCAATTTATTAAAGACTACATTAATATCATTTGAAAGAATAGAACATTCTGCATTTGAAATGATAACATTGTAAACGCCTTCTTGAGTAGCCACAAAACTACTCCCAGCACCGTTTTGTGGCGTCCCATTCAATCGCCAAGTATAATTAAATCCATTGCCGACATTAGCATTGAGTGTTACGGACTGACCTTCACAAAAATAGGTAGAACCACTGGCTGTTATTTGTGCCAATGATAAACCGCCATTTGGACAAGCGATAGCTTTCTGCATATTGATTCTACCTGCACCCAATTTACCAATGTAACTGGGGTTTGTTGCATCAAGGTTATCGGCAGTATTTTTAAGTATCGCCTCGGCTTGAGCGTTCGTCAGTGCAGGAAAACAAGCCAAAAGATAGCCCAAAGCACTCGAAACTAACGGAGTAGCCATTGAGGTTCCGTTAAATGAGGCGTATGTATTAAAAGGTGTTGTACTCAAAATTCCTCTACCGGGTGCTGCAATATCAACCCATGAACCAAAATTTGAAAATGAGCTTTTTTTATCATCTGAATCTAAACTTGCAACCGCAATTACATTTTGGTATGCCGAAGGATAATGCTCAAAACTAAAATTGTCATTACCCGCCGCAGCCACAACAATTGCCCCTTGCGAGACGGCATAATTGATAACATCTTGTTCGGTTTGAATGTACCCAACTCCTCCCCAAGACAAACTGATGATTTTAGCTCCATTATCGGCAGCCCAAGCGATACCCTCGTATCCGTGATAAATTCCGTTTGCAATACCGCCATCAGGGGTTGCTTTTACTGGGATTATTTTAATACGGTTGTTACTTGCAGATGCGATTCCAATACCGTTGTTTGAAACAGCACTCACAATGCCAGCAACGTGAGTTCCGTGTGAGAAACTGGCATTGGGTGGATTGGGGTTGTTGTCTAAATCAGATACGTCTCGGCCTGCCAACATATTGCCTGTTAAATCTTCATGATTGGTATCTATGGCATTATCAACAACAGCTACGTTTACATTTACTTGACCCGCATTTATCGCCCAAGTTTCAAAAGCTTTGATTTTCGTAAGATGCCATTGTTGCCCAACACTTGGGTCATTTGGAGTATCAATAATATATCGTAATGGCACTTTTTCTACGTATTCGACATTTGGCTCGTTTTTGAGTTTATCTAATAAATCATCAATATTCTGGGCATTGTCGATTTTGATTCGATAAATACTTTTTAAAGTGGTTGATTTGGTTTGATAAAATGTACTTTTAGAATTGACAATCTTGAATTGTTTCTCATATTTGAGCATAAACGGCAATTCGGAGGCAATATTTACGCCATCGGTCTTTTTTGAATTCAAAATTGTGAAATTAGGATTCTTAATTTTGATATAGATTTCGCCATCAACAAAATTCTTATTAATTTTCTGTGCTGAAACTGCAACAGATAATATCAAGAAACCAACTATTAACAAACTGTGTTTCATTATAATTAGTATTTTAAATAAACCCAACAAATATCTAAATAATCTACAAATAAATTTTCAATATATGAAGAAAACCCTAACTATTTTACTGTTTTTTTATTGTACGGTTTTATATGGCCAGACCAAACAACTTAGCTCCAGCGAGATACTCCATCAGCTTAATAAACTTAATGTTGTAGGCACAGCCCTGTATGTTGCCGCCCATCCCGACGATGAAAACACACTTTTTATAACTTGGCTTTCAAAAGAAAAAATGGTTCGCTCTGGGTATATCGCCATGACACGTGGAGATGGCGGACAAAACTTAATTGGCTCAGAACAAGGTGAATACGTTGGATATTTGCGTACACATGAGCTATTGGGGGCAAGAAGTATTGATGGGGGTGAACAATTTTTCACACGGGCCAATGACTTCGGATTTACAAAAACAACCGATGAGGCTTTAGCAACGTGGGGTAAAGAACAGATACTCGCTGATTTGGTTTGGAGAATCCGTAAATTTCAGCCAGACGTGATGATAAACCGTTTTCCACCCGATAGCAGGGCTGGTCACGGACATCATTCAGCCTCTGCACAATTATCTGAAGAGGCATTCAAGGCCGCCGCCGACCCAAACCGTTTTCCAGAACAATTGGCGTTTGTAAAACCTTGGCAAGCTAAAAGAGTTGTATGGAATTCATTTTCTCCAAATTTTCAGAACAATCAACCAAACGAAGGTGCATTTATCAAAATTCAATTAGGCGATTACAACCCACTACTGGGTAAATCATACACCGAAATCGCAGCCGAGGCAAGAAGTATGCACAAAAGTCAAGGCTTTGGTTCGGCCAGAACTCGTGGACAACGCATTGATTATGCACTTCATAAAGCTGGCGAACCTGCCCAAAATGATTTATTCGATGGTATTGACTTAAGTTGGAACCGTATTGAGGGTGGAGCGAAAATCGAAAATTTAGTAAAAAATATCATCCAAAATTTCAAATTCGACAATCCATCGGCAAGTGTATCTGCCTTAATTGAAGTTTACAACGAAATCGAAAAATTAGAATCAAAGCCTAACCAGTTGGCAATTGTTTCACAAAAGAAAAAAGAAGTAAATGATTTAATTTTATCGTGTGCAGGCTTATGGTTTGAAGCGAATCCTTCCGATTATTCAGTAGCACCAAACGACAGAATAAAAGTGAATGTAAATATTGTAAAGCGTTCAAATAGTAATATTTCATTGAATAAAATTACTTTTAAAGGTACCTCAAAAGATTCTTCAATAACTTCGGTCTTGGCTTATAATCAGCCATTAAATCTACCTTTTGAAATTCAAATACCCAAAAATCAACCCATTACGCAACCGTATTGGTTAATCGAAAAACACGAAAAGGGTTTCTATAAAGTCGAAAACCAAGAATTACGTGGTTTACCAATTAAACCCGCAGATTTAACCTGCCGATATGATTTTACGATTGAAGGCAAATCGTTTTCGTTTGAAACCCCGCTGACCTATAAATTTGTTGAACCATCTGACGGTGAAATCTATCGCTACTTTGAGGTTCGTCCAGAGGTTACTGCTAATATTGCCGATAGAGTTTACTCGTTTGGAGATAACCAACCTAAAGAGGTTTTGGTAACTTTGAAATCAGGAAAAAAAGATGTGAAAGGAAGTGTTACGCTTGATGTTCCGAACGGATGGAAAATCGAACCACTTTCTCATAATTTTGAACTTAAAGATAAATACGAAGAGAAAAAAGTCTCATTCAAACTGACTCCTCCTTCAACAGCATCAGAGATAACTATCAAGGCAATTGCAAAAACCGAAAATGGTTCTTATGATAGAGGTATTGCGGTTGTCGAATACAAACATATCCCGACACTAACACTTTTCCCATTTGCAGAGGCAAAAGCCCTAAGAATTGACCTAAAGAAAAAAGGAAACAAGATAGGATACATTGCTGGGGCGGGTGATGAAGTTCCGGCGGCGTTACAGCAAATCGGCTACTCGGTTACGCAATTGACTGTAAACGAATTAGAAAAAGACTTGAGTATTTATGATGCAATCATAGTTGGGGTTAGAGCCTATAACACCGAAGACCGCCTAAAATATTACCAAGATAAATTGATGAAGTATGTCGAGAATGGAGGAAATATGGTTGTTCAATACCAAACTAACGCATTTTATGGTGGACTGAAAGTTAAAGAAATGGGGCCGTTTCCTTACTCAATCGGACGCAATAGAGTGACCGACGAAACAGCTCAAACTCAATTTATTAAGCCCAACCACCCATTATTGAATACTCCAAACAAGATAACTTCAAAAGATTTTGAGGGATGGACTCAAGAACGGGGGCTATATTTTGCAGATAAATGGAGCGATAAATACGAAACAATATTTTCGATGAAAGACGCTGGTGAAACCGAACAAGAAGGCAGTTTATTATATGCGAAATACGGAAAAGGTAACTACATTTTTACAGGATTGGCATTTTTTAGACAACTTCCTGCTGGTGTTTCTGGTGCGTATAGGTTATTTGCAAACCTAATTTCGGTCGGAAAGTAATCAATTAAGGAATAGTCATAAAATGGTTGTTTTTGTTTTTTTAGAATTCTTAAAATATGATTCTCATCATAAATTAATCAATTTGATTGGCTAACATTCAAATTGATTAGTTTATCAAATACTAATCTTGAGTTTTACTTTCTTAAACAATATTTTTGTAAAAACATAAAAACAAAAAATAACAAGGAATTAATTCTCAAAATATATTGAAAAAATTAGTACACTTTTAGTGGTTAGGTGCAAAGAAACAGGAGAGGTTCCTGTTTTCTTTGTTTTTAAAACTATACATCAATACCCATTTGATTTTAGGGAGAATAGCTAAATAACTTTCATATTTTATAAAAAAAAGTTATATTTAGTGCGACAATCCCTATAACACAACAACAATATTAACCCAAATACCCTAAATTGAACCAAATGAAAATCTATAAATGCGTGATTATAGAAGATGACATTGCTGAACAAAAAATCTTACAAACTCATCTAAAAAAGTTAAATCATCTTGAAATCGTAAATACATTTGTTAATCCTGTTGATGCACTTGGTTTACTTCAAACTCAACAAATAGACATTCTTTTCTCTGATATTGAATTACCTGAAATCAACGGAATTGAATTAATCAAATCTCTCGCAAATCCCCCCAAAGTTATTTTTTTCACTTCTCATTCCAATTACGCAGTTGAAGCATTTGAATACGGCGTAACCGACTACTTAGTAAAGCCTTACAGTTTTGAGCGTTTGATAAAAGCAGTGAGTAGGGCTTTGGATAAATCAGACTTAGAAAGCGTAAAAATTCGTGAAGAAAACGAAGTGATATTCTTAAAATCAGGGCGAGATATGCTTAAATTTAACCTTAATCAAATACTTTATATTGAGGCTTTAGGTTCATTTACAAAAGTTTATACTCAAGATAAAGTCAGTGTTATTAGTGAAGCAATTTCGATTCTACAAGATAAACTCAATAACGAATTTATAAGAGTTCATAAATCCTATTTGGTGTCAAAGAAAAAAGTAACGGGTATATCAGCTAAAAATGTGTTAGTTGAAGATAAGAAAATACCACTCGGAGTATCCTATCGAGAAAGTGTAGAAAAAATAATAAATGGCGACTAACTGGCTTTGTAAACTTTCTTGATGACATATTGTGGCTTGCCACCTTGTTGCAAAAATGCTTTGCCAATGTATTCGCCCAAAATTCCAATAAAGAAAAACTGAAACGATACAAGTAGCATTAAAGCAAGCCATAATAGCATTTGAACATCTATTTTTGATGTAATCAGTAGAACACTAAACAAGAGAAACCAACATAAAATAAGTAATAGCCCGATTGCCCAAAGTATTCGGATTGGTAATTGTGAGTATCCAAAAAGCACATTCAAGAACAAAGAAATAAGTTTTTTGATTGAATACCCCGACTTGCCTTCTTGTCTATTAGAGTGTTCTACATATACTTTACTGACATTATCTGTAACCCTAAAAATCAAAGCATCAATGTATGGGTACGGCCCTTGATATTTGATAATCTCCGATACAGTTTCAAAGTTAATCAGTTTAAAACTCGACAAATACAAATCATTGGGTTTTCCAATCAAATAATCATTGAGTTTATTAACCATCCAACTACCAAAATTACGGAAAGGGGAGTGTTTTTTTTGGGCATATTGGCTGTAAACCACATCAAAATTACCTTGTTTTGCTTTTTCTAAAAGTTTAGTAATTTCTGACGGCGGATTTTGAAAATCATCGTCAATCATAACGGCATATCTGCCGGTTACATGATTCAATCCACACATTACTGCACTAAACTCACCAAAATTTCTTCTTAAACTAATAAATGTCAAATTTTTATAGCTTTGGGATAATTCAATACAGACTTTCTCCGAATTATCCTTACTTCCATCGTTTACCAAAATTACTTCAAAATCAATACCTATCAAATCAACCGAGAGTTTCTCAATCAATTTTTTTATTGAATTTTCGCTGTTGTAAACTGGTATGACGATTGATAACTCTTTCAAAACTATTTGTATAAATTTACAATATTAATAATATGGTTTATTTCAGTCTCAGTCAATGCTGTATTTAGTGGTAAACTAACCACCTCTTTATGAATTTGCTCGGAGATTGGAAAACTCGTTTTGCTTAATTCGGAGTAAGCAAGTTGCTTATGAGGGGCAATCGGATAATGGATGTCGGTTCCGATTCCATTTTCAGATAAAAATGACCTAAATCTTTCTCTATCTTGTACCCTTACCACAAATAAATGCCAAGAATCTTCATTTACTCTATCATCTAATGGCATAATTACCATTGGATTTGTGATATTTGAAAGATAACTTTTAGCGATTGTCCGTCGAATCAGATTATCGTTGTCGAGGTATCTTAATTTGACGTTTAGAATTGCTGCCTGAAGTTCATCCAATCTACTGTTCCGCCCCTTGACTTCATTCTGATATTTAACTTTTGAGCCGTAGTTTCTATGAAGTTTAACCTTTTCGGCAATAAGTTTATCTGAAGTAAGCACAGCTCCTGCATCACCCATCGCCCCTAAGTTTTTTGTTGGATAAAAACTAAATGCTGCGGCATCGCCAAGTGTACCAGCCAAACTGCCTCCGTAAACCGAACCATGAGCTTGTGCGGCATCTTCGATTACTTTTAAATTATTTTTTTTAGCGATTGCATTGATTTCATCCATTTCACATGCACGACCATAGAGGTGAACAACTAAAATCGCTTTGGTGTTTTCAGTAATTTTTTCTTCAATTCTGACAGGGTCAATATTGTAAGAACGAATCTCAGGCTCTACAAAAACTGGTTTTAGTCCTGCATTACTGATTGAAAGAATGGATGCGATATAAGTATTAGAAGGTACTATTATCTCGCTGTAAGGAGGAAAATCATACGACTTTAGGATAATTTCAAGAGCATCAAGTCCGTTGGCAACCCCAATACAGTTATTCGACCCGCAATATTTTGCAAAGGCATTCTCGAACTCTTCTACTTGCTTACCTAAAACATACCAGCCCGTATCAAGAAATTTCGAGAATACATCTTTAATTTCTGATTCGTAAGGTTCATTAATTTTTTTGAGATTCAAAAACGGAATCATTCGGAGAATTCACAAAATGTACTACTAAACATTAATAAGTTCGGTAGTTTCGTAAGGTTCATAAATATAATCCTCTCTATCGAAGTGTTTGTTAGAAAGTACGAGTAAAACTGCCTCATTTGTAAAATTGTGCATCAAATGCCAATCTTCGGGGTCTAAAATCAAACATTTATCAGGGGTATCGAGTAAGAAATCATGTTCGGCGACTCCGTCGTGTACATAAACCTTGCAGCTTCCATTGACACATGTAAGAGCATTTATAGCTGTTTTGTGTCGATGCCCTCCACGAGATTCCTGATTTACACCATATATATAAAATACTCTTTTGATTCCTTCAGGAAGAATCTTCTCAAAAACGGTAAGGTTTCCTTTGTCTGATGAAAATGTTTGCAAGCTTATTAAGCGAGGCATACTTCTTAATTTTACTTTTTATCTCGTTGTTTAGGGGTAAGAGTTCCAAATATAAAGACATCCTAAAAATTTTACTAATTATTTATTAGATATTTTGATTAATAAAAAACAGCATGCCCAATTTGACCATGCTGTTTTATGAGAAAAATGGTTGATTTTAAGAATACAAACAGCTCGTTTGTGAATATAGTAAACATGGCAACAAACGATACCAATGGGTGCCATTCCCACAAAATTGTGTGCAGAAAACAACGCGAAAATAAAAGGATTTGGTGGATTTCCTAAACAAAATCAAAAAGAATTTTAGTGTAAATCTAAGTCAATGTATTCATCTCGATTGTCATCATTAAAAAACTCCACCTTCCATGTATGGTCGGCCAGTAAGAAAACCTTTGCTAAGAACTGATTGTAAGGAAAAGACCTCCCCCATTCATTTGGAGCTACCATTGAAAGTACATCTTTTCCATCTTTTTTTTCATACAAATAATACTGCATTCCGATTATCGGCTCAAAACCCATCTGTGCATCATAAATCCTCTCTGAAATATCAATTCTATTTTTGATTTCTTTAGCTTGATTGGCCAATAATTCCATTTGTCGATAAATCTTATTCAGATTTTCTTGGGTTTGTTGCCGCATTGCCAATTGAGCTTTACCTTTGGTTTTGCCCATATCCTCGGGCTTTATGACCGCACCTCCAGCTGTATGAGCATACTCCATTAATCCGGGATTTTCGGCAACTTTGATTTTATTTATTGGGTTATGTTCCATTTCAATATCAATTTTACTACCTTTAACACACAAATTAACTAAATTGTTTTTAAATTCAACAACATTTATCCACAAACAAACATAATTTTAGATATTTTATCTAAAAACAAATCGATTAGTTAATACGTTATCTAATAAACTCTAATAAATATGGAAAAAGTATCAATCAAACAACCAGAGACCATCGAGAGAAGTGAATTCCTAAAGCAAGTTGGCATTGGGTTCGGAGCAATAATGTTAATGCAATGTATTCAGGGCTGTGCAGAAAGTGAAATTCCAGACCCCAATCCAACTACCGGCGGAACTAAATTAGATATTACTATTGATTTGAACAGTTCTACGTACGCAACACTCAAAAATAAGGGTGGCTTCGCTGTTATTTCAGCAAATAGGATAATTGTTGCACAAACCCAAAGTGGTACTTTTTTAGCGGTCTCGTCTGCTTGCACTCACGCTGGAACAACTGTTACATACAGAGCCAATTCAAACGACTTTTTCTGCCCAAACCACGGCTCCGTATTTAGGTCTGACGGAAGTGTCCAAAATGGTCCTGCAACAGCAGCATTGAAAAGGTACAATACTTCGGTAGATTTAAGCAATAATAAATTAAGGATTTTTGAATAAACATACTCCCCTCTTAATTGGGGGGACCTTTTCTTATGCTCTTTATCACCAACGACGGGACAATAATCAATACTGACTCTACTAACCCCTATTACAACAAAGTACTTCAATTCAAAAATGAATGGGATTCTGTCCAAGAAATATTTGAAATTCAAACTTCGGGCTCTACCGGAATCCCGAAAAAGATACAACTATCAAGAAATCAACTTATTGCTTCATCTAAATTAACCCAAATGGCGTTTAATTTAAATGAAGGTGATACAGCATTTTGTTGCTTA
>JALOLV010000460.1 GCA_025455785.1 Spirosomataceae bacterium
TCAAAGACATCCGTCACAGTACCAAACAATTTGCCGATGGGTCCTTTTTTATCTTTGTAATACAAGAAATAGCCGATACAAAAAAATATAAAAATTAGTATAATCCGATTGCTTTGCATAAAGTGGTCAAGTTCGATTAAGCCTTTTCGGCTTTTAAAAAATCAGTTACAAATTAACCACAATCCAACGAATAAATGTTCCCTAAAATTTTATTTTGGGGATAAATCCATATTTTTGCCAACGTTATCAACAAATTACAAAAATCCTAATCTGATTTGTGAGAATACCCGTTTTTTGTTTTCTGAATAAACTGTAAATCAGATACTTACAAAAACGATAACGCCAAATCAAAAAACAGTCTTAACCCTACATGAAAAAGATTTTTACACTGTTTGCATTGAGCATTTCAATAACTTTTGCTCAACAATCTAAGCCCAACGCCCCAACCGAACTGACTGTCGAGAAAATCATGCAAGACCCAGCCAAATGGATTGGGACTTCGCCAAGCAATGTTTTTTGGTCGGAAGATTCAAAAACAATTTACTTCTCGTGGAATCCCGATAAAAACAAGGGCGATTCGCTCTACAAGGTGGTTTTGCCCGATAAAAAACCGCTAAAAGTAAGTCCCGAAGAACGCCGCTCGCTGCCAAGCCAATTCGGAAATTACAATAAAAATTTCACGCAAAAAGTCTATGAAAAAAGTGGCGATTTATATTTAATGGATTGTAGTTCGCTGAAAATCAGACAGATTACCAATACGATTGAGCGAGAATCGAATCCGAATTTTAATATCGACGAGACTAAAATCATATTTTCGAGAGGCGGAAACCTATTTACATTCAATTTGGCTGATGGACTGACTTCGCAGTTGACCAATTTTATTACTGGCAATAAACGACCAGAACCGAAAGCCAATGAGCAAGAAAAGTGGTTGAAACAAGACCAATTGGATATGTTCGATATTCTGAAAGAGCGTAAAGATAAAAAAGAAGCTGCCGAGAAAATCAGCAAAGCCGACCAACCCAAACGCCCCAAAGAAGTTTATTTAGAAGGTAAAAATCTTGATTTTGCCCAAATTAGCCCCGATTTACGATTTGTAACGTATCGACTCTCGACCCAACCTACCAATGCCAAAAGTACCATCGTGCCTAATTACGTAACCGAGTCGGGTTTTACAGAGGATATTCTGGCACGTACCAAAGTTGCCGCTCCGCTTACGACTTACGAGAGTTTTATTTATGATATTCAGCGAGATTCGGTCTATAAAATCGTCACAAAAGATATTGCAAGACTGGGCGATAAACCCGATTTTTTGAAGGATTATCCCAAAAAAGACTCAGCCAAAGTGATGCCCCGCAAGATTGTCGTGATGGCCCCAAACTGGTCGGATGATGCCAAATACGCAGTCTGTGTAGTGCGTTCGTTCGATAACAAAGACCGTTGGCTTATGTCGCTTGATGCCAAAACTGGCAAGATGAAACTTCTTGACAGACAACGTGATGAAGCATGGATTGGCGGCCCCGGCATTGGGTTTAATCTTAGTAGCGGTAATGTCGGCTGGATTGATAACGAGACTTTTTATTTTCAGTCAGAAGCCGATGGATACTCACATCTCTATACCGTCAACGTAAAAACTGGCGAGAAAAAACAACTTACTAAAGGTAAATGGGAGGTGCAGCAAGCTCAGCTTTCGAGAGATAAGACTGCATTTTACCTGACAACAAACGAGGTTCACCCAGGCGAACAACATTTCTATAA
Source organism: Spirosomataceae bacterium (assembly GCA_025455785.1). Classification (GTDB taxonomy): domain Bacteria; phylum Bacteroidota; class Bacteroidia; order Cytophagales; family Spirosomataceae; genus JALOLV01. Next base: position 1,759 of record JALOLV010000460.1, read on the forward strand.
AATGACAATCGCCGACGGAAAACGTACCCAAATAACCAACGGAGTAGGAGCCAACGACGTGACGATTTCGCCCGATGAAACCAAATTAGCCATCCGATTCTCGTACATTAACCAGCCGTGGGAGTTATTCTACCAAGATAACGCCACGGGCAGAATCCCGAATCAAATTACCAACTCATTAACCGAAGAATTTAAGGCCTATAAATGGAAAGAAGCCAAAGTTATTTCGTTTAAAGCCCGCGATGGCGTAGATGTCTATGCACGTGTTTATGAACCAGCCGATGCCAAGAAAAAGAATAAAAAAGCCGTAATTTTTGTACATGGAGCGGGTTATTTACAGAATGCCCACAAGTGGTGGAGCCAGTATTTTAGAGAATACATGTTCCATAATCTTTTGGTCGATAAAGGCTACACCGTACTTGATATTGACTACCGTGCCAGTGCGGGTTACGGGCGTGATGTCCGTACCGGAATTTATCGACACATGGGCGGAAAAGACCTGACCGATAATGTGGATGGAGCAAAGTTATTGGTCGAGAAATACGGCATTGACCCTAAGAAAATCGGGATGTATGGCGGTTCTTACGGCGGATTTATGACCTTGATGGCGATGTTTACGACACCCGATGTTTTTGCGGCAGGTGCGGCACTTCGCCCTGTTACCGATTGGGCTGCCTATAATCACGGCTACACGGCTAATATCCTAAACGAACCTACAACCGATAGCTTGGCGTATCGTCGTAGTTCGCCGATTTATTTTGCTAATGGTCTAAAAGGCAATCTTTTGATTTGCCACGGAACGGTCGATGTCAATGTTCATATTCAGGATTCGTACCGTTTGGCTCAAAGGCTTATCGAACTGAAAAAAGAGAATTGGGAAATGGCAAGCTACCCAATGGAAGACCACGGATTTGTAGAGGCTACCTCTTGGATGGATGAATACAAACGTATTTTGAAACTTTTTGAAGAGAA
>JALOLV010000084.1 GCA_025455785.1 Spirosomataceae bacterium
CCAGTTACTTTACCGTTAAATTCGGGTGTTTCTTTAGATTTTTTGGCTAATTCAGAAGTTGTAATAGCTCCTTTATCTTTAATTTTTTCGCCAAAGCTATCGTATTTTTGACCAAAACTCAATACTGAAACGCCTAATAAGCAAACAGTTACAAATGCAATTTTTTTCATTTTATGAAGTGTTTTATTTGATACAAAGTTATTAATTTTTTAAAAATTCCAATTAAATCTTATTCAGAAGTTAGAACCGTGATAAAACCTTTACATTCTTCGCCGAGTGGAGTGGTGATTAAATAGTAATAAGTGCCATTCATAACTCCATCACCCCAGTCGTTTTGATAATTTTTAGATTCATAAATTAATTTTCCGTTGCGGTTAAATATTTGCAAAGTTGAATTCGGAATCCCAATCACAAAAACATCATTTTTTCCATCCCCGTTTGGTGTAATAACATTTGGTACTTTTCCATCCGAGTCTGGAATACTAATTGTTTTTGATGTTACGAGTTCACAACCTATTTTGTTGTAAGATTTCAATGTAACGCTATAATTTCCCGCTTTAGTGTATTTAAAATTATCGGGTGTACGATTTGAGAGCGAATCACCATTGCCCATGAGCCAAACAAATCTTTCTGCACCATTTGTGGTATTTGTAAATGTCAAAACCAACGGTTTATTACACTCTTGAGTTGTCGAATACTCAAAACTTGGTTTATATGACTCATCAATTGTAACAGTCAAACTTCTACTTGGCTTACATCCATCATCATAATTGGCTTTGGCGGTATAAACTGTTGTCTTTGTGGGTTTTACGATGATACTTTTTTTAGTGCTGTCTTGCATATCAGGGGCCGACCAAGTAATACTTTTTGCTTTTCCGCTGGCAGTCAGCATTAATGATTGACCTTTGCAAATTTCGTTTCCACCCGAAACCACAAAGTCGGGTTTGGCATCATCAATTTTAATAGTTACATCATTCTTAACCTCACACCCATCTTTAGTAACCGATACAGTATATTTAGTTGTTGTATTGATTTTAGTGGTAGGATTCGGAATATTCGGATTGCTCAATCCGGTTGTGGGCAACCACGAATATTTTGCATCTGATGGACCAAACGAATACAATTTGGCTTCTACATCGCTACACACAGTTGTATCGCCACGAGCCGTTGATACAAATCCCCGAGTTTTGATTATTTTTTCGGTCGAATCGGTCGCAATGCAGTTGGTATTATTGTAAGCCACTAATTTGACTTTGTATTCACCCAAAGTATTAAAATTTACTCCAACTACATTTTCGGCGTTCGACAAAACTTTACCATCAATAAACCACCTATACGTTTTTGCTCCAGTGCTTAGGTTATTGAAGTTAAGTTTTGAAGGGATACACACCTCTGTAATGTCTTTTTTTGTACCGTCGGTAATTTCAAAATTAGCTTTTAGTGCATCAATATCGAATTTGAATGCTGCCAAATTGCAATTACTACTCCTATGCTCCTTTTGCCAAGCGTTTAAGGTTGGGAAAGTCGCCACGGCAGTTCCTTGGCGAGCTTTGCAGGCACATGCCGAATGGTAAATTATCCCATTTTTATCAAAACGACAAGTTCCGCCATCGAGATGGTCGCCAACCTCACCCTCGGGTGTAGGTGGGGCCGATGCACCAAAAAACGTAGCATACATCAATGCTTTAGCACCTTTTTCCAAAATCATGATGTAATAATTATTGCCAGTGGTAGTTTTCTGATAAGCATCAGCTGTTATTGGCAGTCCGGTAGTTGTACTTTTTTCGTTGAATCCTGTTCGGTGATTAACTTTTCCGCCCCATCCAGCTAAATAGATATTCCCGCAACGATTTATCAAAAATGCCGTTGGTACAATATCAACTTCGCCAGCTCTTTTTGTACCAATAACTGTCGAAAATACACGTCTTGATAGGTTTTTATCAAGACAATCAATAAACTGACCGCTTTGTGCATTCTGGTAAACACCCGCACTCACTGGATAATCGCCACGAGTCTGGCCAAAAACATGCACGTTGTCTTCGGCATCTAAATCAATAAAATATGCTATGTCGGCTTTGTTTGTACCAATAAAAGTAATTTGTTCGAGGAGGTAGTCTTTAGAGAATTTTGCAATAAATCCGTCGATGTTGCCATTGTTTCGGCCGTGTAATGCCCCTGCTTTTGCCGCTAAAGTTGTACTTTGGGATGTTCCACAAATATAAAAACTCCCCGATTTTGAGACTTTTATTCCGTAACCAGCATCAAAACCATTTCCGCCGATGTATGTACTGAAAAGTAGCTGTGAACAATCAGGATTAAGTTTAAAAGCAACCGCATCGTACGATGACGCTCTGGCACTTTGAATTGCGTTTTTGAGTGGAAAATTTGTTGATGTAGTTATCGACGAAACATAAATATTATCGGCTTCATCCACAACCACCTCACCTCTAAATTCATCTCCATAATTCCTAATTTCGAGTCCACTCGTGTTGTTATAGCCATCGTTTCCATTTCCACCCAGCAAGGTACTTCCAATCATTTTTTTACCGTCTTTGCTTAAAACCGAAACAAAAATATCGCTTCCAAACCCAAAGCCAATACCAGTAGCATCAACGTATGGGACTCCACCAACAAAATTTCTTTGAAAAGGATTTACAAGTGGAAAATTTGTTGAACTTGTCGTACCGAAGATGACTAATTCACTCTTCGAATTGACAATTAGACTGTGCGGTACTTCGGTATCGACACCACCAATGAATGTAGCATATAAAAGTTGCTGACCATTGCTACTAAACTTCATAATAACAATATCTGTAATACCCGAACTCACGCTGGTAGCCGATGCCGCACCTCCCAAATTTACTTGAAAAGCCCCCGTTGTAATCGGGAAACCACTCCCAAAAACCGAACCTCCTGCATAAAGATTGCCTTCTGAATCATAAGTTGCGGTGTGTGCCCAGTTATCAGATGTTGCACCAGAATACGTCGAAAATACTAATTGAGGGTCAATCACTAATTCTTTGGAGGTATCATAATCGCCAATTTGAAAACTGATTTCGTTGTTTTCAAGCCGATATTTTGATTTTACTTCTTGATTTTTTCCATTTATTTTTTGAAAAGTAAATGGTTCTAATTCTTTAATGGTATTAATACTCGTTGTAATTCTAACTTGTTGATTTTCAAGCATAATTTGCTCAATCCCCTTATATTTCATTCTTATTTTAGAAATATCAGCTTTGGGTTTTACAACATATTCGTATTTGAGAGATTGGTCAAAACTATACAATCGGAGGTCGATATTAGGATAGATTTCTTTTAGATAAACTTCGTCGAAGGTTGGAACATCTTTTTGCCATTTTGTGGGGTCACTTCCTAAGAAATAATTAAAATGTGCTTGATTTTCTTTTTGCCCGATGATGTTTGGATTAACGTTTGAAGCGACAAATTCTACCTCAACTCCATGAGCCTTTATTTGATTATTTATTTTGGCATTTGCAGTGTTTTTGCCATTATGAAGGTCAGATAAAGCCTTGGTATCATAAAAAACGTAGTGTAGTGAATTCTGTTTTACAAACAAATATCCACCCGCAATATCAGCTTTGAATCGAATCTCAGAATCCCATTGCCCCATATTCTTAACGAACTGAATAGAAGGTTTGGGTGTAGCTAATGATTTGAATATCAGTAAATTAAATAAAAGTAATGTATAGATTATTCTCATCAAGGCATTCGATTAATCAACTTACAAAATAATCTTTCAGTCTTTTTTCTAACTCATTTGCATTAACGGTTTTGATTTCTCCGTCAATTGCCACCGCAATACGTCCATTTTCTTCAGAAATTACTACTGCTGCCGCATCAGTACTTTCTGAAATACCTAAAGCTGCTCGGTGCCTAAAACCATAAGAGGCAGGCAGGTTTTCGTCGTCGGAGACTGGTAAAATACATCTGGCTGCTTTTATTTTTCCACCAGCAATCACTATCGCACCATCGTGAAGAGGACTGTATTTACTAAATATAGATAGAATCAAACGCTTAGACGTCATTCCATCAACAATATCGCCAGATTCGGTATATTTTTCTAAGTCATCCTCTTTTTGTATGACAATTAAACCACCTGTAAAGTCATTCGACATTGTCCGAGCGGCATCTACAATGGCTTTGGTCGGATACTTTGACTCATTGTAGGTAGCTGTTTTGAAAATCCGGTTCAAAAAACGGCTATTGGTTGATTTTCCGATTAATAACAAAAAACGCCTAATCTCTTGTTGAAAAAGTATAATCAAGGCCAATGCACCAACTCCCATGAAGTATTCAAGAATTTTGGTTAAAAGGTTAAGTTGAAGTGCTTTTACGAGCAAATAACACAAATAAACCAGTAAATACCCTAAAAATACCCGACTTGCTACACTTCCACGAACTAATTTATAGATGTTGTATAATAATAAAGCTACAAGAATTATATCCAGTATGTCGTTCCAGCGAATCTCTAAAAATCCTATTTGCATTCTAAAATTTTGAATTTATGAATGAAAATCTACATAAAATGCTTGACTTCACTCCATATTTTAACTGTTTCGGCTGCCTCTTTGACATCGTGAACCCTCAGAATAGAAGCTCCTTTTTGCAAGGCAATTGTATTCAAGACTGTTGTTCCGTTGAGGGCTTCTTCGGGTTTTACGCCGAGTGTTTTCCATATCATTGACTTTCTCGAAATCCCAATCAACAACGGAACTCCTAAAATAGCAAATTTTTCTAAATTAGCCATCATCTCAAAGCCTTGTTTTGCATTTTTGGCAAATCCAAAACCCGGGTCGATGATTATATCTTTGACGTTGAGTTGTTGTAATTGATACATTTTAGCCTGTATTTCTTTGATAGTGTCGAGCGTAATATCTTGATAATCATTAAGTTGCGACATCGTCTGCGGATTTCCACGGCTGTGCATCAAGATGTAGGGTACTCCTAATTCGGCAATGGTTGCAAACATTTTTAAATCTAAATTTCCTCCCGAAATATCATTTACCAAACTTGCCCCTGACCTAATCGCTTGTTTTGCTACCTCACTTCTGAAAGTATCAATCGAAATAATTGTGCTTGGATTTGACTTAATTATTTCCTCAATCACTGGTAAAACTCTGTCTAATTCTTCTTCGATGCTAATATCAGTGGCATTTGGGCGGGTCGAATAGCCACCTATATCAATAAAAGTAGCTCCATCGGCAATCATCTGCTGCGATTTTTCAACTACTTCAGTAACACTGAAACGGCTTTTGCTGTAAAACGAATCAGGTGTTACATTCAGTATGCCCATCAGTTGAGTTGTGGATAAATCAATTATTTTACCCTTAATATTGAGAGTTTTATTCATAAATGATTGAGCTAAATCAGTTATTTGTTTATTTTTGAGAGTTTTTGTATTTTATTAGAATCGCAATTTGAGGCCTGATACTTTAGAGATAATTGATAATGAGTCAATTATGTCTTTAATCAAACTGCCAAACCCAAGCAATATCACTTTTTTATGCAAACCGAAATCGAATATCGGCAGGTTATTAAGATATGCCAAAATATTTTTGAGAAAAAGAATAAAGATTACGGCTCTTCGTGGCGTATTTTGAGACTTCCAAGCATAACCGACCAAATTTTTATCAAAGCCCAGCGTATCCGGACATTGCAACAAAATGGATTTAGTCGAGTAGATGAAGGCGAGGTTCCTGAATTTATCGGTATTATCAACTACTGTGTTATGGCATTGATTCAGATTGATTTGGGCGATGATGACAAACGAATGGAGTTTACGGGCGAAGAACTACACGATATGTACGAAAAGCAGATGGCCGAGGTTATGGAATTATTGTTCAATAAAAACCATGATTATGGCGAGGCTTGGCGTGATATGCGGGTAAGCTCGATGACTGATATTATTTTGATGAAGCTATTTAGAATCAAACAAATTGAAGATAATGAAGGTAAAACCTTGATTTCGGAGGGTGTTAAAGCTGGATACCAAGATATTATCAATTATGCAGTTTTTTGTATGATAAAGTTAGGTCAAGCCCAAGTACAACAGTAGAACGGGTTTTCTACCTGTCGGACAATTGGTTAGTATATTCTTAATCGTCAATTCTTCAAATATGAAATTTATTGCACATTTATCAAGAATTTTAGTAGGTGTAATTTTTATTTTCTCAGGTTTTGTAAAAGTTGTTGACCCTGTGGGTACAGGTATAAAACTTGAAGAATATTTTGAGGTGTTTTCTCAAGATTTACCTGCTTTACAAGGTTTTTTTATGTTTTTTGCCCATAATTCTCTCACTTTATCGTTGATATTCTGTGCATTAGAGGTTATTTTGGGTGTTGCGATGTTAGTTTCATATCGCATGAAAATTACATCTTGGGTTATTTTTGCCATCATCGCTTTCTTTACATTTCTGACATTTTATTCGGCCTATTTCAATAAAGTTACTGATTGTGGTTGTTTCGGAGATTTCTTAAAGCTCAAACCGTGGACTTCATTTACGAAAGATGTGGTTCTGTTGGTTTTGATTTTGGTAATTATTGCCTATCGCAATATTTTCAAAGAATTAAGTATTGCACAGTTGTCGGTAATTATAACAACCATTATCTCTTTTGGAATTGGTATTTATGCCATCAGATACCTGCCTCCCATCGATTTCTTACCGTATGCCATCGGCAAGAGTATCCCAGACCAAATGAAACCAACCGGTATCAAGCCGATTTTTGAATATACATTCCTGAATAAAAAGACTGGTGAAGAAGAAATTTCTTCGGAGTTTTTGATGGATACAACGACTTACAAATATGTTTCGTCTGTAACGTTGAATGATGATAAAGTTAAACCAAAAATCACTGATTATTTTGTAAATGATTCGCAGGGCAATGTTTATACAGATTCTACGTTTATCGGCAATAAATTGATGATTATTTATAAGAAAATTGATGACGTAGATGCAGAACAAATCAAGTCTTTGAATCAATTAGCAAGTAGTTTGAGCGGCTCAAAAGTACAACCAATGATAATGACTTCGGTGATTCAGACTGATTACGAGAAATTTAGCAAAGCAAACGGTATCAATACGCCTTATTTTACGGCTGATGCAACAGTTTTAAAGACAATGGCGAGAACAAATCCATGCGTGATTTTGTTACAAAATGGAGTAGTTAAAGGTAAATGGGGGAATCATAGTATTCCGACCAAAGAAGAAATTTTTGATAAATTATAATTTGAAAATTTGGCTCATTTAAGCGAATTTTTGTGGCTGATACATGACAACAAATATTTTTTTAGTAGGGATGCCATCCTCTGGGAAAAGCACACTTGGGAGGCAACTGGCAAAACAAATGGGGTATGAGTTCGTAGATTTAGATAGCAGAATTGAGATTTCGGAAGGAAAAAAAGTTGCCGAAATCTTTGCAATCAACGGCGAGGAGTATTTTCGTGAACTTGAAAAACAACAGCTCAGAAAGATTCTGAAAGATAGCAAGGTGGTTGTTGCAACGGGTGGGGGAGTACCTTGTTTCCACAATAATATGGATTACATCAAAGAAGTAGGCATTAGTATTTTTTTGGATGTAAAACCTGATAAATTGGTGGAGCGTATGCACAGTTCTAAGAAAAACGAAAGGCCACTTTTTGATTTAGGAAACGAGAAGCTGCTTGACACAATCACCGAAAAATACAATTCGAGATTACCATTTTATACACTTGCCGATATTACTATTGAGGGCGATACCGATGCTGATACTATCATGTGGATTTTGGATGCCGAATTTGCAAAGATTGGTAAATAAAATTCTAAATTTACTTCAAATAAAAACGGAGAAATGGTTTTTCATTTCTCCGTTTTTGGTTAATAAGTAGCATTTTCAGAAAAATGTCCCTACCGAAACTACAAAGTCAGTTCTTGTAGTATTTATCTTAGCTGATGCGAATCTTGAGGCGTCACTCAATTCATAAGGTGTATATCCTGCGACAAACTTATTGAAAACCCCTGCGGCATCTATGTAAAATTTACTTGTTCGGTAGCCACCGCCAATCGAAAATACCATTTGCGAGCGGTCTAAATCGTCACTTCTCAACTTATAAGGGTCTGGCATGTACTTTACCCCTCCACGAACTCTGAAATTATCAAAACGTAGCTCGGTTCCAGCTTTTAAATTTACGACATTATTGAACGTATTAGTAATGGCTTTCTTTTGGTCGCTGCTCCAACTTGCATCTTCACTGTCACTAACATTCATTCCCCGATAACCAACAAATTCAGCATCAGCCGAGATAAAACCCAACTTATTTGGTAAGAAGAAGGTCGCTCCACCATTTGCACGAAGTGGTGTTGTGATTTTATATGGAAAATCGTTTGGCAATGTACTGACAGTCTTAAAATCAGTTGTAAAGGTATTTGCTTTTTGGTCGATTGTAATGGCCGAATTATAAGTTTCGGTCAATGTCAACCAAGTTGGAGTTGTTACACTTGCACCTAATTGGATATTATCAGTTGCTTTGATTATACCACCTACCGTAAGATTTAAACCACTTCCACGAGTTGTTAAGTCATCTTCAAAATTAAACCCATTGAATACTCTTCCACTCGGAAAACGCTCTTGATGGTTGCCTACATACTCATAGTTTAGTCTTATCAAACCAACCGAAAAACCTAAATAGGTTTTGTCATCGTAATTTACGCCATAGCTAAAATTCCATTGATTCAGGGACCCTTTGGTATTTATTGCTCCATTTTGATTAACTGGTAAACTTGACTCAACTTTTTTGTAAGGGGCATTACCTTGAGCATTTGGGTCAATCATGAATGTTTGATAATACATCGCTGTCGGTGTATCAGCCATTCCTCTATTTGGGTCGAATTCATTATCTAATGTTGTTGAGTTAGCTCCACGCCGAGTTGCTTTTTCGGCAAAGAAGTCCATCATCGAGCTACCACGATTGGTTCCAGCGTATTCGTAATTAGACAAAAAATTCACTTGTTTCGAGTAAGAGATTCCGAGTGTCGAACGCTTTTTTCGTGTTCCGATGCCATTATTGCTCAAAATAAAAGCTAACTGACCAATATTTGCTCCGTTTGAGGTCAAATTTGTACTTGTACCGATATAATTACTTGTACTATTCAACGAATTAAATACTGGGGTGATACTTAGCTCCGAACGGTTATAAAACCCTAAACCTGCCGGATTACTAAAGGCATTTGTTGCATCTGCACCGAGTGCGGCATACCCACCACCTATACCTTGCATACGAGCAGTACCCGAACTTTTCACTTCAGAATATCTGAAAGCATCTTGCCCATAAAAATAACCACCTAAAAACTGTTGTGCATTTACCGACGCAGCCAATGAAATAAGTGCTACAATCGCCAAAGAACGTGTGATTTTCATCTTAATTTATATTGATAAACCCTTTTGTTATTTTAAAATAAAGCCTCGCCAAACGCAATGATTCAGCGAGGCTTAAAATATTTCTATTAATTATTCCAAAAATTGGATTGAACAAACATTTCTACTTCTTATACTCAATTATCTTGGTCCACGGCTGCTTCCTCCACCGCCGCCACTGCCACCGCCAGAACTACCACGACTGCTTCCACCACTTGATGAAGAACCACCGCTGCTCCAGCTTGAGCCAGACGAACTTGAAGAAGACCCTCTCGACCAGCTGTCATTTGAACTTCTTGACCAACTATCGCTGCTTCTTGAAGATGATGAACTGCTTGGGCTTGAACCTCTGTATGTATCTGAACTGCGGCTCGGACGGCTGTATTCGTAACTACGTGAACTTCCACTTTGGGCCGAAGACGAACCTCTTGTGCTTCCGCTGCTGCTGTTATCTACCCAGCCACCATTACGACGAGGGGTTGCGTAGTAAGTATCGTTGCTTCTTGAGTTGCTGTAATCGCCAGAGGTAGTTGAGCGTGTGCTTCCAGTATTGGTTGAACCATTGCTCCAGCTACCGTTGCGTCGTGAGCCACCATAATACTCATCGCTTCCACGAGTTACTGTTCCGCCATTATAACCGTTGGCAGTGCGTCTTTGGTCGTTGTTGTTAGCAGGGGCAGTATTGGTAAATGAACCATTATATGCCGATGACGAACGCCCACCATCACGGGGTCCATAGGTGCGTTGAGCTCTGTAACCTACTCCTTGTACTCCAGATGATACATTGTTTACATAAACTGGCTGGTAAACATTATATATATTGCGGCCTCCGAAGCCCCATCCATCGAATCCCCACGAGTTCCAACCCCAGTTATTCCACGAATTCCAAGCCTCCCCAGCCGCCATTCCAAGCCCAAGAGTTACCCCAGAATGGGTCGAAACCCCACGAGTTCCATGAATTCCATCCCCAAGGATTTCCCCATGAATTCCAACGATTCCATGAGTTCCAACCAAAACCGCTTCCGAGACCGAACCCAATGTTCCATCCCCACGGACGGGCATAATTGAATCCGAAATTTGAAAGGAATGGGTTGTTCCAACCAGTTGGTTGGCTC
>JALOLV010000461.1 GCA_025455785.1 Spirosomataceae bacterium
AGTTTGAAAGTTTTGAGTTTAAAACTTCAGAAGTGTACCACACTTTCAATCATTTGTAAAGTGCTTTTAAAAAAAATGGCATAATTTTCGTTTTAATGATTTGCGGTAAAAGAAATAATTTATAACTTTGCATCCCGATTGTAACAGACGGGCATAGTTTAAGGGTAGAACTACGGTCTCCAAAACCGTCGGTCTGGGTTCGAATCCTGGTGCCCGTGCAAAGTTCCGAGTGAGGTGTGTGGATATACCCTCAAAACTCGGAACTTTTGAGTTTCTAAAAAGAAAGTTAAAAGATTTAAAAACATAAGTTATTCATTATCAGTAGATTAACGAATAACTATCGAATGACTAAATTTCATGAGCAAGGTTCAAGAATTTTTCAAAAACTCTTATGAGGAAGTAACCAAAGAAGTTACGTGGCCTCAGTGGGGCGAACTACAAGGCAGTGCATCGCTTGTTTTGATAGCTTCTATCATTTTTGCTTTGGTAGTTGGTGCCATCGACTTCGTAATCGACAACGGTTTACGTTTATTATATCAATCATTCTAAAAAATCCTGCGATATGAGCGAAATACAATGGTTTGTTGTAAGAGCAATCTCGGGACAAGAAAAAAAGGTAAAATCATATATTGAGAATGAGGCGGTTCGTCGCAAACTGACCGACTATATTCCACAAATATTGATTCCGTCTGAGAAGATTGTAGAAGTACGCAACGGTAAAAAACGTGTCCGTGAGAAGAGTTTCTTTCCGGGCTATATATTAGTAAACGCCGATTTGAGTAATGGTGAGGTTCCTCACTTAATTAAGAGTATTCCGGGCGTTTTAGGCTTTTTAGGCCGAAATAACGGTACTTCGTTGACACCCGAGCCACTTCGCCAGTCTGAGGTGAATCGCATCTTGGGTGTGCAAGAAGATGCCATCGAAGAGACAATCGCACCGTCGCTTTCGTTTACTAAAGGTGAGTCTGTTAAAGTTATTGATGGGCCATTCAGCGGATTTGAAGGTTCGGTCGAAGAAATCTTTGAAGACAAGAAAAAACTCAATGTTAGTGTTAAAATCTTTGGTCGTAGCACACCAGTAGAGTTAAGCTATATTCAGGTTGAGAAAATGTAAGAATCAAGTAATTCTAAATAATTAAAGCCCTTCTGAAGTTTTCAGAAGGGCTTTTGTTTTGTAGAATAGAGCTTTCAAAAATTGAAAGCCCTTTCAAACAATCCTTAAACACGCAAAATATACATCATTTCGGCACAACCACGCCATCAATCACATGTACCCAACCATTCGAGGCTCTCACAGAACCAATGATTTTGGCATCACCGATATACGTTGCACCATCTTTTACAGTAAAGGTAGCATTTGTGCCATCCACCATTCCCATTGATTGCCCATCTTGAAAGAAATCAGCCGCCAGAGCCGAAGTCATTACGTGATGTTCGAGAACAGCTTTAAGTTTGTCTTTATTTTCGGGTTTTAATAAATCTTCAATCGTTCCTTTGGGTAATTTCTCAAAAGCAGCATTTGTAGGAGCAAAAACCGTGAAAGGCCCTGCATTAGAAAGGGCATCAACCAAGCCAGCAGCTTGCACGGCTGTTACGAGTGTAGTATGGTCTTTTGAGCCTACGGCAACTTTCACAACATCTTTTTGTGAATCATTGTCTTCAACTCCAGACTGTCCAGTATTCGTAACAGCGGGAGATTCAGAAGTGGTTGCAGTTTGTTGTTCGGTATTTGATTGGCAGGCAAGTGTTGTTGCTAAGATAAGCAAGGAATAAAATACAGATTTCATGTTGGTAATATTTAGGTTATAAATCTTTTTTGTTAAAAATTCTGAATGCGAGTAGTATTGGCGATAAAATCCAAAAAAGAATGAGAATAATAGCAACGGTAAAACCGAGATTTGAGCTAAAAAATTGTTGAAAAATTGCCCCAGTTATACCCAAAAGTGCCGAAATATCGAGTTTCATTAAGACCAAAATTCGAGCTAAATCTGAAGGATTCAGAGCAGTGAAAAATAGCGTAGCTTTTTCGAGTGGATAATCGCTGAATGAAAGCAAAGCAGTAAGCACAAAGCCATCATAAACAATGGTAAAGTAGAACCAAATGCCCAACGAAATGCCAATTCCTTTGGCTTTGTCTTTCGTAATTGCCGACGCTAAAAATGCCAACGAAACAAAAACCAACGTGAGCAACAAGCCACATAAAACCAAGATTAAACCACTGACCGAACCTTCAAAAATATAAGTTGGAAGCCCCACTCCTATCAAAAAAGCCAATGAAAGTGAAATACTTACGCCCCAATATTGACTAAAAAAAATGGTTTTTCGACTAATGGGTTGTGCAGAAAGCAATTCCAGAAATTCATAAGAATTATAGAATTGGATTGTTGTGAAGATGATACTTACCAATGGCACAACCATCAGAATGATATTTAGAAGACTCAAAAGACCTTTATTTGGGTCGGCTTCAAAGCCAAAAAATGCAAGGCTAATGAGCAATAATAAAACGGTGTAGCTTATCACGAAACGATTTCGGATAATATCATAGACTACGTATTTGATGACTTTATTCATGACTTTTATTAATTTTCTTTTTTAGAATAATTCCTGCTATGGTAAGTAAATAACCTACAAAACTGATTCCGTTCAGCAATCCCCCGAGTTTGCGGGCTTCATAGTTTTGAAAAACATCACCATAAATTCTTAGAAACAAACTAATATGTAAAGC
>JALOLV010000085.1 GCA_025455785.1 Spirosomataceae bacterium
AAGCCCAGATTCTTATGAAGTAGGTTCAATGATTCAGAAGCAACATGCTACGGCTCTCATCGAGCCTCTGAAACAAAAAGTCATTGCTTTTCATTTAAACGAATTAGAAAAAATACTTTTTGCCGATAAAATAGTTTTTGAAAACCTCCAAAACGCCATACAAAACGGACTCGCAAACCTTGATTGGTTTGAGTTGGTTTGTGCGTTTTTGAACGAACTACTCAAAGGCGACAACAACAAAGCAAAAGACGCTTTTCAAAACCAAGAGTTAGCCAAAATAGGTTTAGAAGTTGCCGAAGTAAAACAGATTTTGGCTGGTTTTGACCAAAATTCCAAGGGTTTTATTAATAAAATTGGGGTTGAACGTTTTGAAGAATTTAAAACATTCTTGGCAGAAGATTTAGCCGAAATTAAGAGTTCATTAAATAGAATTGAAGAAGGAATTGAGCATCTCAAAAAAGGGCAATACGAAATAAAAGAAATTATTTCGGGTAATTTTATACCAAAAACTCCCAAAGAACTTACTAATAAACTACCCATCATTCACCCAAGCGAGGTAATTGGGCGTGAAACCGAATTAGGCGACCTACACAAACTATTATTTGCCAACAAACAAGTAGTGGTGGTAAATGGCTTGGGTGGCATTGGCAAAACCACATTGGCACAAGCGTATTTGAGCCAATATTATGATGATTACCAGCACATTGTATGGATTAGCCAAAGTGCCGAAAACGCCATCATCAATGACTTTGTAAATGCCGATGGCTTAAAAGAAAACCTGAATATTAAGCCTTCGACCGACGATGTGCAGCAAATATTTGGTGAAATCTTAATGGGTTTGAAAGCCTTGCCCGCTAAGCCCAATTTACTGTTGATTGACAACGCCGAGAGTAACCTAAGCCAATTGATAGACTATTTACCGCACCAACCCAACTGGCATTTGTTGGTTACCTCACGTGAAAGCATTGAGCGGTTTTATATGAAAGAGTTGGGTTTTCTTAGCCCCGAAAAAGCATTGGAGCTTTTTAAGACCCATTGCAAACTCATACAAGACGACCAAGCCATCAAAGATTTACTAAAAACGATTGATTACCACACCCTTACGATTGAGATATTGGCAAAGACTGCCCAAAAACAACATACAAATATTGCTAAGTTGAAAACCGCCATTGAAACCGACTTGAAGGCTGGCGTATATATAAAGCACAAAGGCGAGAAAATTGAAAAAGTATTTAGTTATTTAGCCTCAGTTTTTGATTTGAGTAAGCTAAATACCCAAGAGATTTGGTTGATGAAGCAATTTGCCTGCCTACCTGCCGAGTTTTTGGCTTACGAACAATTGCTTGAGTTTACCGCACCCGAGGGTGAGAACGAAGAAAATTTTGGCGAAACTCTTGCTGAGTTGGTTGCCAAAGGTTGGGTATTGGCAAATACCGAAACCGATAGCTACAAAATGCACCGCATTATTGCCGAAGTTGCCACTTATAAATTAAACTTAGAAGTAGCCGATGTTGAGAATTTGATAGACACCATTACCCAAAAACTGAACCTTGACCAAACCAAAGACAACCCCATTGATAAATTTCAGTGGATACCCTACGGGAGAGCCATTGTATCTAATTTTGAGGATGAAACAGCCGCTAAAATTGCCATTTTACAAAATAATTTGGCAGCCGTCCTTCAATCTTTAGGGGATTATGCAGGTGCAAAAATATTGTTAGAAAAAGCCAAGCATTCAGATGAGAAAAACTTCGGAGAAGAGCATCCGACCACGGCAGTTCGTTATTCCAATTTGGCAACCGTCCTTAAAGATTTAGGGGATTATGAAGGGGCAAAAAACTTATTAGAAAAAGCCAAGCATTCAGATGAGAGAAACTTTGGAGAAGAGCATCCAAGTACTGCAAGAACATATTCCAATTTGGCATTAGTTCTTAAAGATTTAGGAGATTATGAAGGGGCAAAAAGATTGTTAGAAAAAGCCAAGCATTCAGCTGAGAAAAACTTCGGAGAAGAGCATCCGACCACGGCGAGTGTTTATTCCAATTTGGCAACCGTCCTTAAAGATTTAGGGGATTATGAAGGGGCAAAAATATTGTTAGAAAAAGCCAAGCATTCAGCGGAGAAAAACTTCGGAGAAGAGCATCCGACCACGGCAGTTCGTTATTCCAATTTGGCATTAGTCCTTCAAGATTTAGGGGATTATAAAGGGGCAAAAATATTGTTAGAAAAAGCCAAGCATTCAGATGAGAAAAACTTCGGAGAAGAGCATCCGAGTACCGCAAGAACATATTCCAATTTGGCATTAGTCCTTAAAGATTTAGGGGATTATGAAGGGGCAAAAATATTGTTAGAAAAAGCCAAGCATTCAGATGAGAAAAACTTCGGAGAAGAGCATCCGACCACGGCAGTTAGTTATTCCAATTTGGCATTAGTTCTTCAAGATTTAGGGGATTATGAAGGGGCAAAAATATTGTTAGAAAAAGCCAAGCATTCAGATGAGAAAAACTTTGGAGAAGAGCATCCGAACACGGCATTGAGTTATTCCAATTTGGCATTAGTCCTTAAAGATTTAGGGGATTATGAAGGGGCAAAAAGATTGTTAGAAAAAGCCAAGCATTCAGATGAGAAAAACTTTGGAGAAGAGCATCCGACCACGGCAGTGAGTTATTCCAATTTGGCATTAGTCCTTAAAGATTTAGGGGATTATGAAGGGGCAAAAATATTGTTAGAAAAAGCCAAGAATTCAGCAGAGAAAAACCTCGGAGAAGAGCATCCTACCACAGCAGTGAGTTATTCCAATTTGGCAATTGTACATTATTATTTGAATGATATTGAAAATGCTACAATTTTGTTAGAAAAAGCCTATAAAGTTTATCGAAACCATTTAGGAGAGCAACACCCCTCAACTAAAACAATCAAAGGTAATTTAGATTTTGTAAGACAGCAAATGTTGCAATAGATATACCAAAAACGTAAGTACACGTTCATAAATAGTTTATACTATTTGAATCTGTCAAATCATCGCTCTATTTTTCGTAGCGTAGGGTTTGCAAACCCTACGCTACAAAAAAATAATATAAACTTTTTACAAGCGGGTACTTATTATCTTAAACTTAAATATGAAAAACCTCCTCTTAACCTTTATATTCCTCCCTTTTGTGAGTCTTAGCTGCTACTCGCAAGATTTTAAAAAAACAATATTGACCCGTGATTTTCTATCAGAAGGTGTTGCCGTTGCTGACCTCAACAAAGATGGTAAACTCGACATCGTTGCGGGTTATTATTGGTTCGAGGCTCCTAATTGGACTCGCCACGAAATGGCTCCTTCACGTACATTTAAACCAAGAGAAGAATACAGCGAGTCTTTTCTAAACCTCGGTATGGATGTAAACCTCGATGGTTGGGATGATGTCGTAATCGTTGATTTTCCGGGCAAACCTGCTTTTTGGTTCGAGAATCCTAAAAAACAAAAAGTAAACGAATGGAAACGCCACATCATTGCCGACTCTATGGGCGTAACCAATGAATCACCCAATTTTGTAGATATTGATGGTGATGGTAGGCTCGATATTCTGTGTGGTGATAGAGCCAAAAAACAAATTGTTTGGCTGCAAGCACCAACCAAAAAGGGCGAAACCCAATGGAAACGCTTTGCTTTGAGTACCGAAAATGTAAAAGGAACGGAGCAGTTTTCGCACGGAATCGGTTGGGGAGATATTAATATGGATGGGATTTATGATGTTGTTATCAAAGATGGGTGGTTTGAAGGTAAAAAAGATTTAAAATCAGGCGATTGGGTTTTTCATTCTGCCAATCTCGGCGAACCATGCTCACACATGCAAATCTTAGATGTCAATGGCGATGGCAAAAACGATGTGGTAAGTGCTTCGGCTCATGCTTTGGGGATTTGGTATTATGAACAAATCAACGAAAACGGCAAAATCAACTTCAAAACCCAAACCATTAGTACCACAACAGCCCAAACGCACTCGGCAATCATGGCGGATTTGAACGGAGACGGAAAAAAAGAATACATTACGGGCAAGCGTTATTTGGCTCATAATGGCCGTGATGCTGGCGATGCCGATGAACCAATCCTGCTTTTTATTTCGTTTGATTCAAAACAAAAACCCTATTGGAAAGAGACAATCATTGATAAAGATTCGGGGGCGGGTCTGAATAACGAGGTAGCAGATATGAATAATGACGGAAGACTCGATATTGTAACGGCGAATAAAAACGGAGTTTTTTTGTTTGAGAATGCAATACGGCAATGATAAAAAGCGGCACAGTGTAAACACAATGCCGCTTTTGTGAATCAAGGTATCGGTAAAACCTTAGAGTCTTTGAAAGTAGAGAGAATTACCATCGTTTGGGTATTGGCCACTTCTGGAATCTCATTGATGGTCTCCATTATCAATTTTTGATATGAATTAATATCTTTGGCGATAACTTTTAGTAGAAAATCACAAGAACCCGTAACGTGGTGGCATTCGATGATTTCGCCTACTTTTTCGATTTTTTCTACAAAAGCATCGGTAATAGACTTGCGATGCCCAGATAAAGAAACCTGCACAAATGTCATGACTCCTAAACCTACTTTCTCTCTATCGACTTGTGCATGATAGCTCTTGATTATGCCTTGGTTTTCTAATTTTTTAACCCTTTCGAGGGTTGGTGCTGGCGAAAGTCCAATTTCTTTAGAAAGTTGAGCGTTCGTAATTTTGCCGTTGCTTTGAAGTATCTCTAAGAGATTGTGGTCAATTTGGTCTAATTTGTCAATCTTGCTGGCACTCATGGTTTTTCTGTTTGGAAGTGCAAAATATTATTTGGTACAAAAGTACATATTTTTCCATATACGCAATAAAAAATATTGAAAAAATAATGATTTGTAAAACATATTTTGGATATTACCAGCTTTTTCAGTAAAGGCAAAATACTATTTTTTGGAGATTTTATTATGAGAAATACTTCTTTGAAGGCTGCACCTGTGTCTCGAACCATCAATCTCCGATTTTTTTAAGTGTTTAGTAGCTCTTCCTTGTACTCTTTCACGCCACATTCGCCACGATGAAGGCTTCATTTCTCGACGCATCAATTCTATGACTTCTTGTTCTTTTAATCCGAATTGGGAGTAAATCGCATCAAAAGGGGTGCGGTCTTCCCAAGCCATTTCTACGATTCTATCTCTTTGTTCATCAGTCAATGCTTTGTATTTTTCTTTTGAATTCATTTGTAGAAAGTTTCTTATTTTTCATAAACATTGTGATTGACTTGATTGTTTGTTGATTGATAAGTTTTACTATCTAAGACTATCAAATGACTACTTTTGACCAATTATTTATGCGGAAAAAATCAGATTTACCACAAAAAGTATGTGTAGTTTGTAACCGCCCATTTACGTGGCGAAAAAAATGGGAGAAAGTCTGGGATGAAGTAAAATATTGTAGTGATGCTTGTCGGGGCAAACGTAACTCAAAGTAGTTCGGTTGAGGGGTCCCAGAAGAGTTTACTAAAATTGACAACCTTGTCATTTTCTATGATAATTCCCTCACTTTCAAGCAGTTCCTGCATTCGGTTACCTCCAAAATGATGTTTACCCGTCAAAACCCCAATCCGATTGACAACCCATCATAGACTTCTTCAAAAACATTATCTGATTTAGGATTTTGATTCATTTTTACGAATTTTGACCTAAATTTAAAAAACATCAATGAAACTTAATTTAACTTTTGCTATTTTCATTTGGATTTTACCTTCATATCTTCATGCACAAGAGAATACTATTACGCTCAATGGTTTTGTTGATGTTTATTTAGGTTATGATTTTGGCCGACCTTCGAGCGGAAATAGAGCTTCATTTTTGTATAATCACACTCGGCACAATGAAGTCAATATTAATTTAGCTTTTTTGAAGGGGAGTTATCAAAACTCTAAAGTAAGGGCAAATTTGGCCATTGCAACGGGTACCTACATGCAGTATAACTATGCTGCCGAACCAAGTATTCTACAAAATATTTTTGAAGCAAATGTAGGGGTTCGCTTGGGCGAAGAGACATGGATTGATGCGGGTGTATTGCCTTCTCACATTGGATTTGAAAGTGCCATATCAAAAGACTGTTGGACACTTAGTAGGAGTATTGCAGCCGAAAATTCACCTTACTTTGAGACTGGAATTAAATTATCCCACAACCTGACTAATAAAATAAGTTTGAATTTACTTTATTTGAATGGATGGCAAAGAATTAAAAAGTTAAACAATAACACAACACCTTCTTTTGGAACTCAATTGCTGTATAAATGGAACGATGACGGTTTGATAAATTGGAGTACATACGTAGGAAATGATAACCCAGATTCGACCCGCAAGATGCGATATTTTAATAATTTATACAGCACTTTTAAACTATCTGAGAAGACCTATCTTACCGTGGGCTGTGACTTTGGTATTGAACAAAAATATAAAAAAAGTACAAGATATAGTAAGTGGTTTACACCGCAATTTGTAATCAGGAGAAAACTCACCCAAAACTTGACAATGGCGACAAGGGTAGAATATTTCGCAGATTACGGTAATGTGATTATTGCCGCACCAAACCAAGACATTCGATTAATGGGTTTTTCAATAAATGCTGATTATGAGGTGTTTAAAAATACTTTTGCGAGGTTTGAGGTTAGGAGATTCGGTGCAAATCAAGCTGTTTTTCAGAACGGGCAATATTCTTCAAACTCAAATATGAGCCTGCTGTCATCGCTCTCTGTGTCATTCTAATAATAAATGGGTGTTTGTCAATCAAACACCCATTCTTAGTTTTGTGCAATTACAAATTCTTTACTTTTTCTTTTTGTTGCTCGGTCAATCTAAACCTTTCGCCATAAGTATCTGCCAATCTATCAGTCTCAGAAATGAATTTTTCTTTGCCCACAAAATCAGGAAAGTTGAGAGTGCCACCCGCATACGGCGGAAATCCCCAAGCTAAGATACTGCCAAGATTAGCGTCTAATTTGTTAGTTATTACCCCTTCGTCCCAGCATCTTATTGCCTCGACTACCTGACGATAAAGTAACCTATTTTTGACTTCTTCTAAACTTGGTTGATTTTCGGCAACCGGAAAATGAGTAGATAGGCCATCCCAAAGTTTTTTGGGTGAGTCATCTTCTGGGTATTCATAAAATCCTTTTTTATTTTTCTTTCCGAGTCTTCCTAAATCCTCAACCATCATCCGAGTTACCTTATACGCTCCGTCTTCTTCACTCAATGCCCCATCGGCGATACTTTGTTTTGATATTTTTAGGGCCAAATCTAAAGCAACTTCATCGCTCACAGCCAATGCCCCAACGGGCATTCCGGCATATTTACCCGCATTTTCAATCAAAATCGGTGCAACTCCGTCTTTTAGAAGTGCAATTCCTTCGGTAGTATAAGTGCCAAAGCAACGAGATGTATAAAAACCACGAGAATCATTCACCACAATTGGTGTTTTTCGTATTTTCTTGACATAGTCAATCGTCAAGGCCAAGGCGTAGTCGCTGGTTTCTTTGCCCATGATGATTTCGACCAACATCATTTTATCAACTGGCGAGAAGAAATGGATACCAATGAAATTCTCGGGTTTCGACGAGGCTTTTGCCAATCCCGAAATCGGTAGAGTCGAGGTATTAGAACCAAAAACACCACTTTCATTGAGCATTGGTTCGGCTTCTTTAGTTACTGTCGCTTTCAATTCACGATTTTCAAAGACCGCTTCGATGATTAAATCGCAGCCTTGCAAGTCTTCGGCTTTATCGGTGGTTTTGATTAAATTAAGTAAAATATCGCCTTTTTCGGCAGTAGTTTTACCTTTTTCGATACCTTTTTTAATCAAGTTTCGTGAATAATCTTTGCCTTTTTCGGCTGATTCTAAACTAACGTCTTTCAAAACTACTTCGATACCAGCCATTGCCGAGACGTACGCAATGCCCGAACCCATGAAGCCAGCACCTAAAATTCCGAGCTTTTTAACATCCGTCAATGGAATATTTTTGGGTCTTCTGGCACCCTTATCGACTTCATTTTTGCCCAAAAACATTACACCAATCAGGTTTTGGGCTTCTTTTGATTTTACCACTTTCGCAAAATGACGAGCCTCAATTTTGATTCCTTGGTCAATGTTTACTTGTAAACCTTCATACACACAAGATAAAATCTCTAATTGTGCAGGATAGTTTCCTTTAGTTTTATCCATCAGCATGGCAGTTCCACCATTGAAGACCTGCACCCCAACCGGCGACTGCACGTTTCCGTTTGGTACTTTATAGTTTTCTTTGGCTTGAATGGCACCGGTTTTTTTATTAAATTCATCCCATGGCTGAATCGCCCTTGGATTTGCTGCAATCCATTTCGTGGCTTTTTCAATCAATTCTTCTTTTGTACTGGCAATATCATGCACCATCCCATAGCCCAAAGCCTCTTGGGGAGAAACCCTTTTTCCTTCTGCTATCAATAACAAAGCATTCTGAATACCGATGAGTCGGGGTAGTCGTTGTGTGCCTCCGGCACCGGGTAGTAATCCGAGTTGTGATTCGGGTAAACCTATTTGAGCTTTTGGGTTGTTGAGGGCGATTCGGTAATGGCAAGCCAAGCAAATCTCGAAGCCACCGCCCAAGGCTGTGCCATTGATAGCTGCTACAACTGGTTTTCCGCAGGTTTCGAGTTTTCTGAAAATGTTGTTCAATTCCATCGAAAAATCATAAATGTCTTTCAATGAAGCATCATTGTATTTTAAAATCTGCTTTACATCTGCTCCTGCTACAAATTCGTTTTTTTCGGATGTGATAATTATTCCTTTTACGTTTTCGTCATCGTAAGCCTTTTGAAGGTGCGATTGAAACTCAGGAACTGAAATTGAATTCAAGACATTCATTGGCGATGTAGTCATATTCCAGCTAATTATCGCCACTTGATTTTCGACTTTATAGATAAATTCCATAGAAGAATTGGTTTCGGAGAATTAATATATGTTATGCACGCATACTATTTTACAAATATTTTTTTTGTATATTTGTTTTAATAAAAATGTTTTTGCCAATGATGGAAGGTGTTGTATTGCCTAAAAAGTCTTTCAGATTTACCGATGATGAATTCTACGATTTTTGTATTCAGAATGATTCATTAAAATTTGAGAGAGATAAAGACGGAAATATTTTGATTATGCCAAATACTGGAGGGATTACGGGAAAATTGAATTTGAAAATCTCAATGTATCTTGGGATTTGGAATGAAGAATATCAATTAGGCGAAGCGTTCGATTCCTCTACGGCTTTTAGATTAGATTCGAGTGCGGTTCGCACTCCTGACGCAGCTTGGATTAGTAATGAAAGGTGGAATCAGCTTTTACCCAGTGAACAGAAAAAATTTCCGCCGATTTGCCCCGATTTTATTATTGAACTAATGTCGGAGAGTGATGTCTTGATTGAAGCCAAAAAGAAAATGCAAGATGAGTGGATTGCTAACGGATGCAGATTGGGCTGGTTAATAAATCCTGAGACTTAAACAGTTTACATTTACCGTGGAAACGGCGAAATTCAGATTATTAAAGGATTTGACAATACCTTAAATGGTGAAGATGTACTGCCAAATTTTGAACTAAAATTGAGTAGATTGAGATAAATGTTGCCGAAAATCTACTGTTTTTCGGCAATCACGGTTGTTTTTTCTTTATTAACCACTGATTCGAGTGTTAGAGTTTTATCTTTCAAGTTCCCGATTTCTTTGCCATCTATTGTAAATGTATATGTACTGCCCGACTTCGCAACATTTACATCAATGTCAGTTTGGGTTGTACTATCAGTTTTGGCTGCACTTTTTTGGTAAACAACTCGTCGAATATCTACGATAGCCGCCCCCTTTTTAGAAATATCAATCCTCGCCGTGACTGTAACACCCTGCGTTGTTGTGGGTAAGTTAATTGTATTCTTTGAATCTTGTATCTTTTGTACGGTATATTTCCCAACCACGTCGTCGGCCACACCCGCCGAGGCATCTTCGAATCTACAAGAATAGGCAAATACTGAAATCGTAATCAATGATAAATAAACAAATGCTTTTTTCATGAGTGAATCTTTATACTTTTAACGGATAAATATTGAATTTATTGAATAAACTAATCTACTAAAAATAAATCGGATGCGATGCGGTCGGCAAAAAATTTCCCTTCATTTGTCAATAACAAAACCGAATTTTTGAGCAAGAGAAGATTATTATTTATGTAATTCTCTAAAATAGTCTGATTTTCTTTATGCCATTTTTCGCCGATAATATTCACGATTTTATTCAAATCACATCCCCATTTGGTACGAAGACTTGTCAATAAATAATCATTGACCTTATTTTCGGGAGTCAATATTTCTATATCAGCAGAAATCTTCCCTTCATTTATTGATTTGATGTATTTGGTATTGTTTGAAACATTGAATTGTCTCGAAGACCCGTTATACGAATGAGCCGATGGACCGATACCGAGATACTCATGGTCTTTCCAATACGAAGTATTGTGTCGTGAATACATTTGGTTTCGAGCAAAATTAGAAATCTCGTATTGCTCATAACCTGCTGATTCTAAGGTGTTTATTAAAATTTTAAACTGCTCGGTGGCAAACTCTTCATCAATTGGTGGAATTTTATTTACTTTTTGCCACTTACCAAAAACAGTTTGTGGCTCAATTGTCAAACAATACGACGAAATGTGCGGAACATTCAGACTAAGAGCTTTTTCTAAATCTTTTTTCCAGATACCGTGAATATCTTTTTTTTCATTTTCAAGAGAATTAATTGCGTAGATTAAGTCTATCGTAATGTTCTGAAAATCAGCATCTTGTGCAATTTTTACACAATTTTCTGCCTCTTTGGCATCATGTACTCGATTGGTGTATTTGAGGTTGATTTCATCAAAAGTCTGTATGCCAATACTGAGTCTATTTACCCCTAATTGCTTGAAAATCAGTAGTTTATCTCTGTCTATATCGTCAGGATTGGCCTCAATCGTACATTCGACCTGAGAATTGCATATATAGTATTTATGTACAGTCTCTAATATTTTATCCAATTCTGACGGCGTTAGAATTGAGGGTGTACCCCCACCAAAATAGATTGTTTCGATATTTTTGTTACTAAGATAGTCGGATTGGAGTTCGATTTCTTTGCAAATGGCATCCACCATTTCAGATTTATATTTCAGATTCGTGCTGAAATGAAAATCACAGTAGTGGCAAGCCTGCCGACAAAATGGTATGTGAATATAAAGGTGCATGTAATTTATCGAACACCCCCGACAGGGTTTGAAACCCTGTCAGGGATGTTTCAAATTATTGAGAACTTTCTTGAAACATATACTAACCGCAACATTCTTGTATTGTCCGTAATTTGGGATTACTTCGTAACCACTTTTGCCATAAAGAGATACTGCTGAGGTCATTGTTCGGGCTGTTTCTAAAATACACGTATGATTTCCCAACTCCGCAGCCCATTTTTCTAATTCGGATAAAATAATTTGGGCAACTCCTTTACCTCGGTATTCGTTCAGTACGTACATCCGTTTTACTTCCATCACCCCAGTTTCGTACTGTTTGATAGCTCCACAAGCAATTGGCTTATCTGCATCATACAAAACGATTGTATTTTTCAGTACATTTATCTGGTTGTATTGATTGAAAAACGAATGACTTTCGCCATTGATTACTTCGAGATAAGCATCAAGAAGTAATACAAGTGATTGAAAATCAGCGTTTTCTGAGTCTGTACGAATGATGTTGAACATAAATGAAAAGTCCCTCACTATGCTTGGTGAGGGATTTACCTTGAGATTATTTAGTACCAATAAAAAAGAAATCAATACATTTGTCAGGGTCGCTTGAGAGGTGGTGGTCATCCCAACGAATCTCAAGGGCAAGTCCACTGGTTTCTTTTACCAATTTGTTTCGATTAAATCGGTTCAAAACCTCATACGGAATCCGCAGCATCCAAGCTGGCAGGCGGTGCTGTAAGTCAAATATATCCCAACGCATTATTTTACGAACCGATGCTTTGTTTTCTTCGTAGTAATCCCAAACTTTTTGGTTGCCACCAACGCCTTTGGTTTCGACATTTGCAAAATATTTACGCATCAAACCTGCTAATTCTTGGGTTTTATACTCGCGTATATGCCATGGGTTTCGACTCAAAGAATAATCACGATTGACCGTTGTTAAAAGAATTTTACCACCCGGTTTGAGTACTCGGTGGGCTTCTTCTAAAAATTTATGGTCATTTTGGATATGTTCAATTACCTGAAAAGTTACGATGAAATCGAATGTATTGTCCTGAAAATCAGTCAAGTAGGGTAAATCTGCCGTACGAAATGTGTGCTTTGGATATTTAGCTTGGAGACTATCAATCAAAGGTTGGTTTTTGTCGAGGCCGGTATAATGGTCACATTTCTCGATAAGTGTTTCTACTCCACGTCCCCAGCCACAGCCCAATTCTAATACTTTTCCGTTTATGATTTTTGCTGCTTCGACATACGGAAAATACAAACGTTGATGCACTGGGTTATCCGAAGGGATTTCGGCACTGGTTATTTCTGTTGTTGCGTAATTGCTCATTTGAATTAAGTTTCAATCTCTATTTCGCAAAGGTTGATTGTAAAATTTATACAAAATTACAGTAAATCAATGGTTTATAAAAATAAAAGCGTAGTCAATACCATGACCACGCTTTCTGGTTTTATAAACAAAGTCGAATTTACACAACTTGTTGATTCATTACTTCTGTTTGCTTACGGATTGATTCCATGTGAATCAACTTAAACAATTCTTCAACCATTTCTGGGTAAAGGTTCAAACTCTTTGCCCAATCGGCACGTGATTTGTGAACTTCTTTCCAACGGTCAAGTTGAAGAACAGCCACACTGTTATCACGTTTATATTCGCCAAGACGCTCAACCAAAGCCATACGATTTGCCAAAACTTCGAGCAATTCACGGTCTATATGGTCGATTTGTCCACGAAGTTTAGCCAACTCGGTTTGGAAATCAGAGCCATACGTTGGTTTACGAACTTCGAGTTCACGAAGCATCTCACCGAGAGCCGAAGGAGTTAGCTGTTGAGCCGCATCCGACCATGCCTCATCTGGATTTCTATGCGATTCGATAATCAAGCCGTCATAGTTCAAATCCAAGATTCTTTGGGTCAATTCATATAAATAGGCACGTTTTCCGGCCATGTGCGATGGGTCGCCGATGAGCGGTAATTGCGGAAACTGTGTTTTTAATTCAACGGCGATTTGCCACATTGGCGAGTTACGAAACTTGGTTTCTTGTGCATTTGAGAATCCACGGTGAATCGCACCTAATTTTTTGATACCTGCACCAGCAATACGCTCAAAAGCACCAATCCAAAGTGCTAAATCTGGATTTACTGGGTTTTTGATAAGAACTGGCACATCAACACCTTTAAGAGAATCAGCCAAGTCTTGAACATTGAATGGGTTTACAGTTGTTCTGGCACCAATCCAGAGAATATCAATGCCATATTTAAGGGCTAATTCAACGTGTTGCGGAGTTGCAACCTCAACCGCAACGGGCAAACCAGTTTCTTTCTTAACAGCTTGGAGCCACGGTAAAGCTTCTTCGCCTTTACCTTCAAAGCCACCGGGGCGTGTACGGGGTTTCCATACACCAGCACGTATCACGTGAGCATAGCCTTCTTTGGCAATTCCCGTTACGGTATCCCACACTTGTTCTTCGGTTTCGGCACTACAAGGCCCTGCAATAACCAAAGGTTTTCCGCCTGTATTAATCCAACTATCAAGAGGAAGTACGTCTAAATTTGCTTTCATTATTATCAGCCCTCAGCCTCAATTGAGGGTCTAAATAAACTTTGTTTCCTTATTGTTGAGGCAAACTAATAAGGATTTTATAATCAGTAAAAATAAATGCTTTAATTATGGTATATTTGCAAAACAATTTCGGAATAAATTAGTCTTTGATTTAGGTAAATCTTAGAAAAATTCAATTCTGCGAGAGTACTAAACAAAATCATCTAACTAAAACTAAATGCTGTTGCCGACCATGAGTACGGTACAAACTAAAAAGTCAGTGAGTTTTGAAGACACCTCGGTTGCCTTTGCTCACCAATCAGATTCTAAACTTCGCAAAACCTATTTGATTTTTGCGATGATGAACCAAAACTGGCTCGTAAAGATAGGAACTTTTTTTATAAAAATTGCTATTAGATTGGGTCTTCCTATTAAATTTCTTATAAAAAATACTTTATTTGAGCAATTTTGCGGTGGAGAAAGTATAGAAACCTGCCAAAAAGCCATAGATAATTTGGCAAAAGCCCATGTTGGTACAATTTTGGACTATTCGGTAGAAGGTGAAGACAACGAAAAAGATTTTGATAAAACAACCCAAGAGCTTTTATTGACTATCAATAAGTCGGCTTCACAACAGGCAAATATCCCATTTTCGGTCTTTAAGGTGTCAGGTATTGGGTCGGTTGAGCTTCTTGAAAAAGTACAAGAGCATCCCGAAGACTTGACTCCCGAAGATAATGCTGTTTTTGATAGAGTTAAGGCCCGTGTTGCTCGGCTTTGTGAAGAAGCAAGCAGACTTAACGTAAGGTTGTTTTTTGATGCTGAGGAAAGCTGGATTCAAGATGTGATTGACCAACTTTGCTATGATATGATGGCCAAACATAATGTAAAAGGTAAGACAATCGTTTATAATACATATCAATTGTATCGTTGGGAGAGCTACGAAAATTTGATAGCAAGTTGTGATAAAGCCCGAAAAGGCGGATATACAGTAGGAGCGAAGCTGGTTCGGGGTGCTTATATTGAGAAAGAGCGTCGCCGTGCATTTGAAATGAATTACCGTGACCCAATTCACAACAACAAACAAGAAACCGACGAGGATTTCGACAAGGCTGTTGTATATGCCATTGATAACCTCGATGTATTGTCGATTTGTATGGGTACGCACAACGAAAACAGTTGCCATCTTTGTATGAAACTCATGGCAGAGAAAGGTATTGCCAACGATGACAAAAGGGTATGGTTTGCCCAATTGTTAGGTATGAGCGATAATATTTCTTACAATTTGGCTAATGCTGGTTACAATGTAGCCAAATATGTACCTTATGGCCCAGTTGAGGCTGTAATGCCATATCTTTTCCGGCGTGCTGAAGAAAATTCCTCAATTGCCGGACAAAGCAGCCGTGAATTCTTGTTAGTAAAACGTGAAATCGAGCGTAGAAAAGCAAAGAATTGTTAAATAATCAAAATTTGACTGAGACTAAAGTTATTGCGTAGTATAATTGGCTAATTTTAGTATTCTCAAAAAATAATTGAATGAAATCGTCTATTAAGTATTTTGCGTTTGCCGCATTTTTAATCATAATTGACCAAGCTATAAAACTTTGGATGCACTATTGGGTCCGCCCTACGCATTTTGGAGAGATTGACATTATTCCAAATGTTTTTCAGCTTCATTACGTAACTAATCCCGGTATGGCATTTGGAATGGAGTTAGGGGGGGAATATGGCAAACTGATTCTGACAACTTTTCGTTTATTTGCAATGGTTGGTATTGGCTGGTATTTGGCTCACTTGGCCAATCGGAATGCTACAAAAGGATTACTTTGGTCGATAGCCGCTGTTTTGGGTGGTGCCATCGGAAACGTGATTGATAGTACATTTTACGGAGTATTACTCGATAATGCCCCTGCCGAGGCTTCGACTCCTTGGTTTCATGGTCAGGTAGTGGATATGTTTTATTTCAATATTTTAGATGGATATTATCCAGAATGGATACCAATTTTAGGTGGACAATATAATACTGTACCGATTTTTAATTTTGCTGATGCTTGTATTTTTTGTGGAGTAGTTACGATACTGATTTTCCAAAAGAGTTTTTTTGCTGAGTCGTATCCAGAGTTTATGGGTGAAGAACCAACGGTGACTGAAAAAGAAATTCCGACAGAATCTACGGAAAATATTGAATCTACTTTTAATCAAGAACAAGTCGTCGAAACTATTGAAAATGAGATAACTGAATCCTCAGCCGAGGATAAATTAACTGGAGTAGATGCCGAAAAATCAGGAGATACAGGCAATTCATAATTACGACCTAATATTTGTAAAGTAAATCATTATGGCTTTTTTGACTAAGAAAGAAAATTTTAAATGGGTAATCATCGTTACTTTTTTTGGATTGGTTTTTTTACCGGGTAAAATGCCGCCGCTTCCCGCCTTGAAATTCAGTGTGGTTGGTGTAATGGGTGGCCTCTGCCTTTTGTTCCAACTATTCTATCTCAAAAATGTAGCTCCAACAACCGAAAGCCCCAAAGCGGATATTCGTCAAACGTTGATTCTGATATTTTTGACCATCGGTGTTATTTTGGCCTATTTTGTAATCTGATGTACCTTAATTGAGTAAATTCATAACCAGATTTGGTTTTATGAAGCAACTGGCTCTTTTTTTAGTGGGATTTCCTCTGTGGGTATTCTCCCAAAACGAAGCTGTACAGAGTACCAAAGACCGTTTGAATTATGGTGATGTAAAACTTCGCAATAATTCTTCAAATCTTTTTTATGGTTTCGATACCCGTACAAGCGAGATAAAGGGCGATTATTACTTGAATAGCGAATGGGCAGAGGCTTTTGTTAAATTTTATCCTCGAAACGTCGAAACTCCTAAAGGGACAATCCGTTTAGATACTCTTCCTAATGTATTGGTTAGATACAATATTTTTGGTAATGATATTGAGTTCAAAACTCCCGAAGGAATAAAAATTGTTTCGGGGGCGATGATTAAAGAAATACAATTTAATAATCAATCAATCTCACCAAAACTCCATAGTACTTTAGACTATATTGATAATAGCGAAAAAATAAAGCCGGGTTTTTTCAAAGTGTTAGCCGATGGTAAAATCCAGTTATTAGAATATACCGAAGTAAAAATCCGAAAGCCAGATTATGTACCCTCTCTCAATTTGGGAGATGAAGATACCCAAATAATAAAAAATAAAGTGTTGTATATTACGCAAGGTGAAGAGGTTATCCGATTCAGAAAACGCAGAAAAGATTTGCTGTTACTGATGGGAGATAAAAGAAACGAAGTGCTTAGGTTTATCCGCCAAGAACAATTGTTTATTCGTAATCTACAAGATTTAACCAAAATTTTCAGTTTTTATAACAGTCTCTGATTAAAAACAGAAAACGCTTCTTAAAAATTGTTCTAAAAATAAAAAGGAGCTTTCGCTCCTTAGATTATAACTTATCCGAAATCGGTATTATTAGCTTTTCGCCTCTGTCGGCTCGGTTTTTGGTTTTCTTATTTGCTGCCATCAGAGCTTCAACGGTGATACCGTATTTTTTGGCAACAACTCTGAGAATATCCCCGGGCCCCACTGTGTGTATCGCCTGAATTGGGACTTTCAATTTGGTAACACCAACCTTGATACCATTGGGGTCCACATTCCCATTCAGCGATTTCAGTGTTTGAGGTTTTAGGTTAAATCTATTGGCAATACCGTTAAAAGTTTCTCCATCGCCTACAAGGTAAGAGTAAGATTCGCTACCTGCGGGAATTTCCACTTTTGGCTGCTCAACAGGTTCAGTTTTTGCTTTTTCGGCTGGTTTGGTTTCTTCAGGTTTGGTAGTTGCAGTAGCAGTTTCCGTTTTTTTGCCGTCTCCTTTTGGTAATGTCAATGGCGGCAAGCTACCCGAAGATGTCGCAGTGCTGGTAGTATCAGCGTTTGTATTTTCTTCTGGGTCGGCCTCGTTCGGAATTTTATTCGCAACCGAATCTGCTACATTAGGAGTGAAATCTTCGGCAACCGATGGGTCGTCCGACATCAAATCCCAACCAATGTAAAATAATGCACAGATAATAGCTATTAATACCCCCAATACCAAAATCGGGAGGCTTTTTGAATCGTCTTTTGGGCGTTCGTTTTTAGGTGGGCGGTCTTCAAACATGGGACTTTTTAGGTTTAGATTTTAAATTATAGAAAACACGTTTCTCGAAGATTACATTTTAATAGTTTCTAATTTAAAGACTTTTCTGCAATTCTTCACTCATTTCATCTACTTTATCTTTAAGACCCTCTTTATATTGTCTCAATTTTTTTGCAATATTCTCATCAAATGCCCCCAAAATCTGGGCAGCCATGATTCCTGCATTTCTTGCACCATTCAGAGCCATTGTTGCTACTGGTACTCCAGCAGGCATTTGCAATATTGAAAGCACAGAGTCCCAACCATCAATTGAATTGCTTGATTTGATAGGAACCCCAACAACGGGTAGGGTAGTCGAGGAGGCAATCATTCCCGGCAAATGTGCTGCTCCGCCAGCCGCTGCAATGATTACTTTTATGCCTCTACGTCGAGCAGTTTCGGCGTAGTCAAACATTTTTTTTGGTGTTCTATGTGCAGACACTACATCTACCTCAAACGGCACATTAAGTTCTTTTAAAATATCGGCAGTTGCTTCAATGACTTTCCAGTCTGAAATACTACCCATTACAATTCCTACCATTCTCAAATTATAGTTTAGGATTTCTGAACTCATCAGAAATAGAAAATCTAAGCAATTACTTTTAATTTTCTTTTTACAAAAATGACTTTTTCTTTTAATTTTTCAAAATCTTGCTCTACTATTGTTACATGCCCCATTTTTCGGAAAGGCTTTGTGAAGCGTTTTCCATACAAAAACGGATGAACTCCACCCTGTGCAATACACTCGTTCATGCCTTCATATATTGCTTCGCCAGAGTAGCCTTCTTCGCCCAAGAGATTAACCATTGCCGCTTTAGAATGTGCGTGGGTTTCGCCCAATGGTAAATTCAGAATCGCCCTAAGGTGTTGTTCAAATTGCGAAACATCGTTTGCTCTTATCGTATGATGACCACTGTTGTGCGGACGTGGAGCAACCTCATTGATTAATATTTCACCATCTTTGGTTAAAAACATTTCTACGGCAAGAAGTCCTATTATACCAAATGCCTCGGCAGTTTTCTCAGCAATCTCTTTAGATTTATTCGTAATTTCTTCTGATATTTCAGCAGGTGCGAATAAATACTCCACGAGGTTGGCTTCGGGATGAAAAACCATTTCGACAACTGGAAAGGTCTTCACTTCGCCATCGACATTGCGAGCGACAATTACCGCCAGTTCTTTCTCGTCGGCTGTTCGGATAACCTGAACACCTTTTCCGTCATAACCTTCTTTACCAAGTTTGTGAACCGCAGGCAAAAAATCTTTGTAATTTTCTAAATCTGATTGATTCTCTGTCAAGACAAAATCGGCCGTAGGAAGGTTATTATCTTTGTAAAATTGTTTTTGAATTCTTTTATCTTGAATCAATCTCAAGACCGAAGGCTGCGGATAAATTTTTTTACCTCGACGTTCCAATTCTTCGAGAGCATCAATATTCACACTCTCGATTTCTATCGTTACAGTATCGCAATCCTCGCCAAAAGCCAAGACAGTTTCGTAGTCTTTGAGCGAGCCATTCACAAATTCGTGAGCAATAAATTTGCAAGGTGCATCGGCATCGGGGTCAAGGATTTTTATTTTGAAATCAAAATCAATTGCCTCCACATAAACAAAAAGCCCATGAATCAAATTCACGGGCTTTTGAAAAAAATATTCAATTTATTTTATCTCGAATACTTTATCTTCGAGTCCTTTGTTGATTTTGACCGACTGAACCTCGGCAACAATTTCACCCATACGGCCACCGCTTCTTGTCGTTTTTGCTGGTACTAAAACCTCTGTACCTTTAAATTTCTTGTAATCTTCATACCTTACCGAACTTTCCATTTTTTGTCCCATCATTTCCATCGTCATCAAAGACTTCACTTTAAGTCCAGACTCCTTATCGAAGAATGTCAAGAATTTATTACCGGTTAAGCCTGTAAATTCTACTTTATAGGCATCTTTATCGCCAACTTTTTCAATCCCTTGCACAACCCCCGTT
>JALOLV010000462.1 GCA_025455785.1 Spirosomataceae bacterium
AAAAAGTGGTGTCGAGATTAGTAAAATTGGTGAATTAATGAGGCATACTTCATTGAAAACCACTCAAATATATCTTGATGCTTTTGATGACGAAGATTTATTTGAAGCAACTCAAAATCTACTTTAAACAATGAACGCAATAATTTCTACACCTAACACCCCCGAAGAATCACTTTATCAGTCAATTGCTGAATTGATTGATAATAGCAAAAAATCTTTGGCAGTGCAGGTCAATAGCGAATTGACAATACTATTTTGGCACGTTGGTAAGCAAATAAACGATTTTGTTCTCCAAAACCAAAGAGCCGATTATGGCAAAAGAATTATCTCGACTTTATCTACTCAATTAGAAAAACGATATGGTCGCAACTTCGAG
Organism: Spirosomataceae bacterium; assembly: GCA_025455785.1. Lineage (GTDB taxonomy): Bacteria > Bacteroidota > Bacteroidia > Cytophagales > Spirosomataceae > JALOLV01. Next base: position 377 of record JALOLV010000462.1, read on the forward strand.
GAGAAAAACCTTAGAAGAATGATGCAATTTTCCGAACAATTCAACGATTTTCAAATTGTCGTGCCACTGGCACGACAATTGAGTTGGTCGCATTTTTTGATTCTTTTGCCTCTAAAAAATCCAGAAGCTAAACTATTTTATGCACAAAAAGCCGCACAAGAACTTTGGGGAAAACGAGAACTCAGAAACCAAATAAATCAAAAGGTATTTGAACGGACAGTAATCGCCAATAGCCAAATTGCCAATGCAAATGAGAGCTTTGCTACAAATACATTCAAAGACCCTTATTTTCTTGATTTCTTAGGTTTAAAAGATGGATACCTCGAAAATGACTTAGAAAATGCCATTTTAAAAGAATTAGAAAGTTTCATTTTAGAATTAGGCAAAGGATTTGCTTTTGTCGAACGCCAAAAACGAATGATTATTGATGGCGAAGACTTCTATTTAGATTTACTTTTCTATCATCGTAAACTCAAAAGATTGGTAGCTATCGAACTCAAAATCGGTAAATTTCAGGCAAAGTATAAGGGTCAAATGGAATTATATTTGAAATGGCTCGACCGCTACGAAAAACAAGAGGGCGAAGAATCACCCATAGGATTAATCTTGTGTGCCGAAGCAAGCCGAGAGCAAATCGAGCTATTAGAAATGCACAAAGACGGAATAATGGTAGCCGAGTATTGGACAGACCTCCCACCCAAACATGAATTAGAAGCAAGACTACATCAGGCACTTATCGAAGCTCGTGAAAGAATTGAAAGGATAAAACTTAGAAAAAATTGAAAGAATAAGAAAATGGCAAAATCTGTGCAATCAATAGAACCCAATATAGCCGATTTAGCAAATGGCTGGCTTAAATCATACAACCTTGATTACAAATTAGAACAAGAATCTCTAAACACAGAAATTGACAAAGCCCTTGATGATTATTTTACAAAAAATGGAGGTGTAGGTGGTAATCGCCCCGATGCCAAACTATTGCTCAGAGATAAAAACCTGAATTATTACCCAATCCTTATCGAATACAAAGGCTACAAAGATAAACTCGTAAAACTTGATAACGACAAACAAGTTGAAAACAGAACAGCCAATAACGAACCCAACTTTAAAAACATCAACGCCTTTGCCGTAAACGGTGCTGTACATTATGCAAATGCCTTACTGCATCATACGAGCTATACCGATATTATCGCCATCGGTATGACTGGCTACAAAGACGAAACCGACAAAATTCAGTACGAAATAGGCGTCTATTATGTTTCTAAAACCAATCTTGGAGCTGGCAAAAGGTAGCAGATTTTACAGATTTTTCTTTTTTAGCTCCACAAAATTTCGATGCTTTCATCGAAAAAGTAAAAAACCTTCAGCTTTCGCCCGAAGAACTCGACAAGCTGAAAGAACAACGAGAAAAGGAAATTGACCAAAGTTTAAGAAAGCTCAATTTTGACATCTACGAAAACGAGAAGGGCTTGGGCGAAAACGACCGTGTATATCTTGTTGCGGCTTCGATTATTGCAACTATCGGCATACCGGGCAAAGTTGCCCCGCTCGAAAAAACAGATTTAAAATCTTCGAGCGAAAATGGCAACAAAGACGGTGATATTATTGTCAGAAAAATAAAGGCATTTCTTGACGAAAAGGCAATTCCTTCCGAAAAAAAGAATTTAATACTCCGGACCTTAGAAAATACACTCACTACTGAGAACATCAACAAAATTGATAATGGCGAGACTCAACTCAAACGAGTTTTCACGAAAATCGTTGATGATTTGGGTATCTACTACAAAATTGGTCTAACGACCGATTTTACGGGCAAGTTATTCAACGAAATGTATGGCTGGCTCGGATTCACGCAAGATAAACTCAATGATGTGGTGCTTACACCCTCTTATGTGGCTTCGCTATTGGTAAAATTGGCAAGAGTAAACAAAGATTCGTACGTATGGGATTTTGCCACGGGTTCGGCAGGTTTGTTGGTAGCTGCCATGAACGAAATGCTCAACGATGCAAAAAACAGCATTACTTCGCCAGAGGAACTCACACAGAAAGAAATAAAAATAAAAACCGAACAATTGCTTGGTTTAGAGTTGCTTTCGAGCGTGTATATGTTGGCTATTCTCAACATGATTCTGATGGGCGATGGTAGCTCAAATATCCTAAATAAAGACTCACTCAAAGATTTTGACGGTAAATATGGTTTTGGCAAAACCGATAGCCATTTCCCTGCCGATGCTTTTATCCTGAATCCACCCTACTCTGCCAATGGAAACGGCATGAACTTTGTCGAAAAAGCCCTCAGCATGATGCACAAAGGCTATGCCGCCATCATCATCCAAAACTCGTCGGGCAGTGGCAAAGCCAAAGATTATTGTACAAGGATTTTAGAAAAACATACGTTGGTGGCAAGTATCAAGATGCCGATTGATATTTTTATCGGCAAAAGTAGCGTACAAACCAACATTTATGTATTTAAGGTAAACGAAAAACACCACCGAGACGATATTGTAAAATTTATTGATTTCTCGAATGATGGCTATACACGTACCAACCGTAAAAAATCTACTAACAACCTAAAAGACACCGACCAAGCCAAAGAACGCTACGAAGAACTCGTAAACTTGGTGCGTTTTGGCAAATCGAAACTAAAAATATTTACCGATAAAGAATATTACGAAGGCACTATTGACCCTCAGAATGGTGCAGACTGGAACCAAACCGCACCCATAGACACCAAACCCACCCTTGCTGATTTTAAGAAAACCGTTAGCGATTATTTGGCTTGGGAAGTTTCGACCCTTTTAAAACAGAACATCGATAGCTTGGGAAAGTAGATGCCCCGCTTAACGAGAAATTGAAAAATGTTGAGTGGGGGGAGTTTAGATTAGGTGATTTGTTTAGTATTCATAACACATTCAGTTTTAATACAGATAAACTTATTTCAGGAAATGAGTATGACTACGTTACAAGAACATCTCAAAATCAAGGGATTTTGCAGGAAACTGGCTTTGTAAATGAAGAAAATATCAACTCTGCTGGAAATTGGAGTTTAGGTCTCTTACAAATGGTTTTTTTTATCGAAATAGACCTTGGTATGCAGGTCAATTTGTAAGAAAAATTGTTCCTAAAATTCAAATTCCTAAAAATGCTATAAACTTCTTTACATCTGTTTTAAATAATCAAAAGAAAAATTTGCTATCTGTCCTTGTTAGAAATGTTGATAATGCTTTTTTGAAGAGCAAAATCCAACTCCCCACTCAAAACGGCAAAATAGATTTTGAATTTATGGAAAGTTTTGTTTCGGAACTCGAAGCAGAGCGAATTGCAAATTGCAAAATTGGAAGAATATTTACAAGAAAATAATTTTATTGATTTTAATCTAACTGAAAAAGAAGAGCAAGCGTTAAAGGATTTTGAAAATCAAAAATTTGAAGAATTTAATCTCATTGATATATTTAATGTAAAAAATACAGCTAATATTTTATCAAGAGATATTGTAGAAAACAGTGGCGAAACGCCCTACTTATGTGCAAGTGCCGAAAACAATGGTGTTAGTTCCTATATTTCGTACGATGAAAAATATTTGGATAAAGGTAATTGTATTTTTATAGGAGGTAAAACTTTTGTGGTCTCTTATCAAGAGAAAGATTTTTTCTCTAACGATAGTCACAATCTGGTTTTATCCTTAAAGAATGAAGAAAGAACCAGATTAAATCAATTGTATTTAGCTACCTGTGTCAATAAAAGTTTGGGGCATAAGTATTCATGGGGAGATAGTATAAGTAATAGGAAAATACAAAATGACAGGGTATCTCTACCCGTAATTGATAATAAACCAGACTATGAAATAATGTCCACGCTCATTTCAGCCATTCAGAAATTAATAATCAAAGATGTTGTTTTGTATGTAGAAAAGAAGAAAAAG
>JALOLV010000463.1 GCA_025455785.1 Spirosomataceae bacterium
GCCAATTGAAAGCATGGCTTCGCGTGCAACATTGATGATATCTGCTCCCATTGCAAAAGCCATAATGGCGGTATCTGGTAAGCCTAATTTGCCAGAAGCTATAAAAGTAATCTTATCGGTCAAATCCCTCTTTTGAAAGATGCGATAAACGGCAGTAAATCCATAAACCAAAGGTAATGATACATGGTCTGCAAAACTTGGTGGGGCGGCACCTGTACCACCTTCGCCACCATCAATTGCAATAAAATCTGGGCCTTTACCCGTCTTTACCATCAAATCTGCTAATTCTTCCCACATTTCAAGTTTACCGACTGCTGCTTTGATACCGACAGGTAAGCCGGTTGAATTTGCCATTAGTTCAATAAAATTTATCATACTTGGAATATCCTTAAATGCCGAATGTGCCGCTGGTGAAATTATATCCTGTCCCATTGGTACATCCCTAATTTCGGCTAACTCTTTTGTGATTTTCGAGGCAGGAAGCACACCCCCTTTGCCGGGTTTTGCCCCTTGAGAGAGTTTTAGTTCCAGCATTTTGACACACGGATTTTCATTGACCAGCTTGATTAATTTCTCTAAAACAAAATTCCCTTGATGGTCACGCATACCAAAATAGGCTGTTCCAATATTTAGAACAACATCGGCTCCGTGTTTATGATGATTTGATAAACCACCCTCACCGGTATTATGATAACAACCAAACTTTGCAGCACCTTTATTGAGCGATTCGATGGCTACTGCCGATAGCGAACCATAGCTCATTCCAGAAATATTAACAACTGATTTTGGTAGATAAGGCTTTTTTCGATTGTGAAAATCCCCAATTACTTTTGCTGCTGGACAGACATACGGATTGGTTCGATTTGGATGATTTTCTGGTAGTGTTAATGGGAGCAGAGAGGGTTTGATAAAATTATATCCGGCAGTGTGGATATCTTGGTCAGTTCCGAATCCTTGAAAATTATTTTCTTTTTTAGAAGAAGCATAAATCCATGACCTTTGACGGCGATTGAAAGGTAATTCTTCACGGTTGTTGGCAACAATATATTGCCTAAATTCTGGTCCGACGGTTTCTATTAAATAACGTAAATGCCCAATGATTGGGAAATTATGCTGTATTGTGTGTTTTTTTTGTGAAATATCTCGGATTGCAACAACAATTAGAAAAGTTAGAATTGCCAAAAAGAAATAAGCCCAAGTTGGGAGTAATTGTAAAAAATCCATAGCAAAGTTGATTGATGATGAATAAACAAAAATAGAAATTAATTCGAATCAAAAACAAAAAAGCCATCTTCTTTTGAGGATGGCTTTTAGTTGGTTTGAATTACCCGATTGTTACAATTTTCTTTAAATCTTCCCAAAAGCTTGGGTAGGATTTCACAACCACATTCGGTTCTTCGATAATGACATCCATTATCATCGAAAGCGGTGCAAATGCCATGGCCATTCGGTGGTCGTCGTAAGTATGAATATTTACAATTGGTTGATTTTCAGTGACTTCTTTTGTAAATGGTTTGATTTGGTATTTGTGATTTGTTTCGATTTCTACCATATCACCTCCAAATTTCTTTAGCTCATTTTGAATCGCAACAACACGGTCAGTTTCTTTAATTTTGAGACTTTCAATACCAGTGAAGATTGCCTCAACGCCTTTTGCAGCACAGCAAACCGAAACAGTTTGAGCCAAATCTGGACAATTTGTAAAATCCCAATCAAGAGAGTTTGTTGAAGGTATTTTAGTTAATACTACACCGTTCTCATTGAAGGTACTTTTAACGCCTAACTGACTCATTATTTGTACGATAGCACTGTCTCCTTGCAATGAATTTTCTTTCAGCCCGAGTAATTCGACCTCACAATCTTCGTTTTGGGCCAGAGCAACAATAGAATACCAATAACTTGCTCCTGACCAGTCGGATTCAACTTTGAAACTCGAAATTTGATAGGGTTTTGGGCTGACCTTTAATGAATTATTTATCCAATCTACTTCAACTTCTGCACCAAACTGACGCATCTGAGCAATTGTCATTTCGATGTATGGTTTAGAACCAATTTCGCCAGTCAAATTAATAGTTAAACCTTGTGGTAGGATAGGAGCAATCATCAACAATGCCGAAATGTATTGGCTGCTTACATCACCACGAATCGAAACACTATTTGCTTTTTGCCAATTAAATCCCTTGATTTCATGCGGAGGGTATCCTTCTTTATTCAAATATTCAATCTCCACGCCAATTTCACGAAGTGCATCCACCAAAATCCCAATAGGTCTTTCCTGCATACGAGGTGTACCCGTCATTACTTTGTTTTGATTGGTTGCCGAATAATACGCAGTTAGGAAACGCATAGTCGTACCAGCATCAAGAACATCGGCGGTTTTATCATCCGATTGTAACAAACGAATCATAGTTTGAGTATCGCGAGCAGTCGAAAGGTTCTGTATGTCAGACTTGAATCCAGTTAAGGCGTTGATTATCAATGCTCTATTTGATTCTGACTTCGAGGAAGCTAAAGGAATTTGTACTTTAAATGATTGAGTGTTTTTTTTGAGAAGGATACTTTCCATCAATTTTGTCTTTGGTTATTTCAGAATTGCAAAAATAACCATGAATATTTTAAAATGCAGAATTAATGTGATTTTATTGTTTTGGTCGGCCACCAATGACTCTCAAACGATAGTTTTCTGAGATTTTTCGACCATTGAATAATTTGAGATTTTTCGACCATTGAATAATTTTCCGACATTCATCAATGCAAATTTTCCTAAATAGAGAAATGCTGCAACTCTTAATGCTTCGGGGTTTTTCCATGGGGGTAATCCAAACTGAATCCAATCGAAAGCCAAGTAGCCAATTGGGGCGGCATCGAGAGCTAAATTTATTTTACGATTTAATGGTTTTCGGTAAATTTTGACAACTTCATCAATTCTGATTTCTCGGTATTCGTATTTTTCCATTACTGGATTC
>JALOLV010000086.1 GCA_025455785.1 Spirosomataceae bacterium
ATAAAATTGAGGTAAAATTCCACGAACCAGTCAGTGCCATTGCACCGGGTCAGGCGGCGGTTTTTTATGAAGGCGAAGATGTCGTGGGCGGCGGCTGGATTCTGAAAAGTTTTAAGCAAGAATAGTGTATTCTGAATAACATTTTATAAAACGCATCAGTAATCATCGAATTATGGATGCGTTTTTTTATTTTTGAGACCTGATATTCAATCATTAAACCTATACATACTCGATGAAGCTCTATTACTTGGCATTTGTGGCGATTTTGGGATTGGCTCTATCCTGCAAAAACTCTTCGCAATCTACTTCTGAAAGTACTCCTCCAATGCCAAGCGACAAAAATGGTAAAGAATTATCCGAAATATATTGCGGTGGCTGCCATGTATATCCAGAACCAAATCTTTTAGATAAAAAAACTTGGATAGATAAACTCCTGCCAAATATGGGAGCCAGACTCGGTATCAAAACCCCTGATTATGACCCATACAAAGATTTAAATCAATTTGATGTAATGCTCATTGAGGGCTTAAATACCTACCCAAGCACACCTAAAATACATCCAAAAGACTGGCAGAAAATTGTATCGTACTACAAAGAATCGGCCCCCGACACACTTAGCCGGATTCTCCCAAAAACAGATGTCGAAAATTTAGAAAACTTCAAGGCCCTCTCCGTAAAAGACAACTCGGCATCTCTCACGACTATGGTTCGGTTTAATCCAAAAGATAAAACTTTTTGGATTGCCAAAATGAACGGTGAGCTGGTCAATTACGACTTATCTCTGAAACAACTCAACAAGATATTTTTGAATACACCTGCCCTTGATTTGCAGTTTGGTCAAGAGGGATTAAGCGAAGTCTTGGAATGTGGACAAATGACTCCAAACGAACAAAATTCAGGCAAGTTGATTAAAATGAGTAACGGTGCCAAATCCTCGAAAACTATATTAGAGGGTCTCAAAAGACCAGTACGGTTTGTTCAGCTCGACCTCAATAATGATGGCCAAAATGAGATTTTTGTTTCAGAATTCGGGTATCAGTCGGGGTTGTTTGCGTGGTATGAAAAAAAGGCTGACAAATGGAAAAGGCACGTTCTGAGTTATCAGTCAGGAGCGTCGGAAATCAAACTCCACGATTTTAATAACGATGGTCTAAAAGATTTGATGGTATTGTTTGCCCAAGGAGACGAACACATAAGTATATATTACAATAATAATTTTGGCGAATTTAGAGAAGAACGAATACTGTCGTTCTCGCCGGTATATGGTTCGGCAGATATTGACCTTGTAGATTTCAACAAAGACGGCTACACCGATATCTTATATACCAATGGTGATAATGCTGATTTTTCTATGATAAAAAAACCCTATCATGGTATCAGATTATTTATTAACGACAAGAAAAACAAATTTACAGAAAAATGGTTTTATCCAATGTACGGAGCTTTTAGAGCAAAAGCCGCCGACTTCGATAAAGATGGCGATTATGATATTGTAGCTACTTCTTTTTTTCCTGATGATAGCAAAGAGCCTTCTTCAAGTTTTGTATATTTAGAACAAACAACCTCCATGCTCTTCAAAACCAAAAGTCTTAGTGAAGCAAAAAATGGAAGGTGGATGACCATGGATATTGCCGACGCTGATGCTGACGGAGATTTAGACATTCTCTTGGGTTCATTTATGCTCAACAACAAAACTGAAGGCATGAGTGAAAATTTCCAAAGTGTTCCTTTTTTGCTTCTTTCTAACACAAAATAAGCCTTTTTTACACAGATACATAGATATTATTGATTTATTGAAAATTTTAATATGAGTTTTTTGGAAAAAAATTAGACTATTCGTAGTATTGTGTCGAAATATCAATAGAATTTGTCGTTTTAGTACAATTTTAACTCAATTGATAAAATTCTATACAATTTTATTTTTTTAACTTAACCAAAACAAAAACTATGAAGCAAAACTACTCTATCCCTATCAAAGGGATAATTGTGTGTGCTTTATTGCTACTATCGGTAGTAACGAGCTTTGCACAAAAAACTGTTAGCGGAAAAGTAAGTGACAGCAAGGGCGAAGGCATCCCCGGTGCCTCTGTATCAGTCAAAGGAACGAAAGTTGGAGCGATAACCGACGCATCTGGCGGTTATCAAATTCAAGCTCCAAACACGGGCGGAACTTTAGTATTTAGTTCTATCGGTTACCGTAGCCAAGAATCAGCAATCGGTAACAATTCTACAATTAACATAACCCTCGAAGAAGACCTCTCTGCTTTAGAAGAAGTTGTCGTAACGGGTTATACCTCAGAAAAAAAGAAGGACATTATTGGCTCGGTATCTGTTGTAAATACCAAGACGATGGTTGCACAGCCAAACGCTAACCTTAGCTCAATGCTACAAGGTAGAGCGGCTGGTATCACGGTGAGTGGTACGGGTGCACCGGGTGCTGCCTCGAAGGTTCGTATTAGAGGTTTTGTTTCTTTCGGAAACAACGACCCTCTCTACGTTATTGATGGTGTACCTACAGACAACGCCAATGCACTCAACCCACAAGATGTGGAGTCGGTACAGGTATTGAAAGACCCCGTATCTGCTTCAATCTATGGTTCACGTGCGGCAAATGGTGTAATCGTTGTAACAACCCGCCAAGGTGGTACAAACAACAAAACAAACATTTCTTATGATGGCTACTACGGTATTCAACAAAACCCAGAAAGAAGCTATCCTAAAATGTTGAATACTCAGCAGTATGCTGATTTCTTGTGGCGTTCGTTCCAAGGAGCGGGTATTCAACCAAATAGTGCCATTTTTGGTAGAGGGGCGTCTCCGGTTATACCTTCTCAACTATGGACTTCGATGAATGTTAATACTCAGAGTGGTCCTGTTCCGGGCAACTACAGAGTATTTCCAGACTTGCCTCCGTCATCTTATGGCCCGTACCAAATCTATCAGACAAGCCAAGGAACGGACTGGTTTAGAGAAATCACTCAAACTGCCCCAGTACAAAACCACCAAATCACAGCTACTGGTGGCTCTGATAAAGGAAATTACTCAATGGGTCTTAATTACTTCGGACAAGAGGGTGTTTTCAAATTTACTGATTTGGAGCGTGTAACACTCAGAGCCAATACAAGATATAAACCGACTAAATGGTTGACAGTTGGCGAAAACCTACAATTTGCTTACACAAAACAATTAGGTAGCAACGGTAACCCGTTCGACTTAGGCGGTGGTCTTGACTTCTCTGGTGAAGGTGGCCCTTGGGCTCAAGCGTATCGTATGGTACCGTATATTCCGGTATTTGATATTAATGGTAATTTTGGTGGTAATGGTGTGGGTGAATCTGGTAACGGAACAAACCCTTATGCAGCACTCGTTAGAGGTAAAGACAACCGCTATGATGGTTTCAATATCTTCGGAAATATCTTTGCACAAGTTAACTTCCTGAAAGATTTCACATTCTCGACCTCTTATGGTATTGACCAAAGAATTGGTAATGGCTCTAACTTCACTTTCATAACTTATGAAAGAGCCGAAAACCAACAAAATAATGCTTTTGGTGAATACTTCTTCCGTGGTGGCTCTTGGACATGGACAAACACTTTACAGTGGAATAAAGTTTTTGCCGAAAAGCATAGCGTAAAAGCATTCGCTGGTACAGAGGCCAACTTCGAGCAGTTCCGTTCGATAAGTGCAAGCCGTATCGACTATGACTTCAGTGACCCAGCATTCCGCTCACTCAATACTGGTAAGAACCTTCCTCAAAACAGTGGTGCTCCATCTACTCCACGTGCATTGTCATCTATATTCGGAAAAGCCGAATATATGTATAACGATAAGTACATGGTTAGCTTCACATTACGTCAAGATAAGTCATCAGTATTCGGCCCAGAAAACCGTGTTGGTACTTTCCCAGCCGTCGGAGCTGCTTGGCGTATCTCTGAAGAATCGTTTATCAAAGCTATTCCAGCTATCTCAGATTTGAAATTGAGAGCAGGATGGGGGCAAATGGGTAGCCAGCGAAACGTAGGTGCTACAAACGCGTTTTCATTCTTTGGTGCTGGTATCAACTCAACTGCGTACGATATCAATGGTGGAAACAGTGGTGTAGTTATCGGTTATCGCCCAAGTGTAGCTGGTAACCCAGGTACAAGATGGGAAGCTGCCGAAATGATAAACGTAGGTTTGGATGGTAGCTTGTGGAATGGTAAATTAGATTTCAACATCGAATACTTCAACAACACAACCAAAGACCTTTTGGTTGGTCGTCAGAGAAATGGTCTTGAAATGAACGTTGGCCAGCCTGCTATCAACGTAGGTACAATGCTAAATGCAGGTATCGATGGTTCGGTTTCGACAAGAGGTAAAATCAAAGGTGGTTTAGAATACGACGTAGCATTAACATTTACGAGCTTCAGAAACGAGGCTAAGAAACTTGATGCCGAAGGTAGTGCGTTCTTTGAGCAAGGTGCGGGTCGTTTAGGTGGTGTTCAGCGTACAGAAGCAGGCCGTCCGCTTTCTTCATTCTTTGGATACCAAATCGAGGGCATCTTCCAAACTCAAGGAGAAGTAGATGCTCACCCTAAATTTGGTACTTATAACCGTGTAGGTACTTGGAAGATTAAAGATGTTGATGGCAATGGCGTTATCAATGCCGATGACAGAACTTACCTTGGTGTACCTATTCCTAAATTCCAATTAGGTTCTGACATCGTACTCAAGTATAAAAACTTTGATTTCAATACTTTCCTTTATTGGAACTACGGAAACCAAATTTACAACTATACAAAATGGTGGACAGACTTGAGAGGTTTTGTTGGTGGTGTTAGCGAAAGAGCACTTACTGACTCATGGTCGCCAAGTAATCCAAATGGTACTTTACCTATCTTGAATACTAACGACGCGGTGTCTGGCTCTATCTCTACATCTTATTATGTAGAACCGGGTTCATTCTTGAGAGCAAGACAAGTACAGTTAGGCTATACTTTACCTGCTGCTACAGCCAGCAAACTTGGTCTTTCGAGAGCAAGAGTGTATGTTCAAGGACAAAATGTATTTACAATCACTAAATACTCTGGCCCAGACCCAGATATAGGTATCCTCGGAAACGAGCTACAAATGGGTGTTGACCAGTTCCGTACCCCTGCTCCATCAGTGTTTATTGTAGGTTTAAACTTTGGGTTCTAATCTTTAAATAAAAAAAATTGAGAACCTTATAACAATTTTTTAAAACACTTAGTTGAGCTAAAAAAATAAATTTATTTATGAAAAATATAAGAAAAATCCTTATTGCAAGTACAATAATTACCACTTCTTCGGTAGGTATATATTCTTGCCAAGAATCGTTTCTTGAAAGACCTCCACTCGGAGCTATCTCAGAGGCGTCGCTTGCCAATGCTGCTGGTGTGAATGGTGCCCTTGTAAGTACCTACCGTACTCTTACTGGCAACAACGTCGGAGCTTGGTACACCAGTGCAATGAACTGGGCGTGGGGCGGTGTTCGTTCTGACGATGCGTACAAAGGAACTGAGGCCTCTGACCAGAACCAGTTGAACCCAATCGAAAGATTCGAGGTATTGCCAGATAACGGCTCTGTAAACGACAAGTGGCGTGCATGCTACGATGGTATAGGACAAGCAAACGTTACGCTCCGACTACTCGCTCAGGCTAAAGATATTTCTGATGCAGACAAAAAACGTATCGAAGCCGAAACCAAGTTTTTGAGAGCTTATCATCACTTTGAAGCAAAAAGACACTTCAATAATGTGCCTTGGGTTGATGAAAAAGTGATTTCGACAGCAGACTTTAAGGCAATCAAAAATGACCAAAACATTTATCCTCAAATTGAGGCTGAGTTTAAGTTCGCTTTTGATAACTTGCCAAACACACAATCTGCATTGGGTCGTGTAAATAAATGGGCTGCGGGTGCATATTTAGCTAAAGTATATATGTATCAGAATAAGTTTAACGAGGCCAAAACTCTATTTGACCAAATCATTGCAAATGGTGTTAATAACAAAGGTCAGAGATACGGCTTGTTAACAGATTATCAAGATGTATTCAAAGGTGATTTCGAGAACGAGAGAGAAACCATCTTTGGTATCCAATATACTGTAGGTGATGGTACTGGTGGTGCTAATAGTAACAAAGATGCAGAATTGACTAACCCTCACAACGACGGGCCAGTAGGATGCTGCGGTTTCTATCAACCATCACAATCTTTAGCTAACGCTTACAGAACTTCGGCGACAGGATTGCCATTGGTCGATACTTACAACAACGTAGATATCAAAAACCACGAAAACAGCCCTGCGGACTTCCCAGATAGAGGAAGTGTGGACCCTCGTCTTGATTTCACACTCGGACGTGTAGGTGTAAGTTTCCACGACTGGGGTGTCGCAAGAGCATCTTGGATTCGTAACCTTGCAAACGGTGGACCATTCTTACCTAAAAAGCACATTCACTACCGCTCTGAGGTAAATAAATACTTCATTCCGGGTGGTTGGGGACAAGGTCAGCTTGGTAAAAACCAAATCGTTTACAGATACGCTGACTTGTTGCTTATGGCTGCTGAATGCGAAGTAGAAATAGGAAGCCTTGAGAAAGCTCGTGAATACGTAAACCTTGTGAGAGCCCGTGCTAAGGCAAGTGCTTATATAAAAGATGCAACTGGTAAGGACGAGGCTAACTACCAAATTTCAACTTATACTGCAACTTGGACAGATAAAAATGTAGCTCGTAATGCGGTTCGTTTTGAAAGATTCTTGGAGTTGGCCATGGAAGGTCATCGCTTCTACGACTTAGTTCGTTGGGGTATTGCCGACCAAGTAATCAACGCATTCTTTACCAAAGAGCAAAGAGCAAGAACTCACTTGGCTGGTGCGAGATTCACCAAAGGAAAAGACGAGTATCTGCCGATACCACAATATGTTATCAATCAGAGTAGAACCTCTGATGGCCAGCAAGGTATCAAACAAAATGCGGGTTATTAATAGTAATTGATTTTATAATAACAAAAGAGATGGTATTTTTACCATCTCTTTTTTATGTCTAATTTTTAAGAAAAATGCCAAAAAATATCTTATTTTCGGTTGTAGTATCTTGCTTTTTAATGTGTTCTTGCACAAAAGATAAGTTATTTACATCGCTAACCCCAAACGAAACCGGTATCAGTTTCGCCAATCGAATCGCCGAAAACGATACCATGAACATCCTTGCTTTCGAGTATGTTTATAATGGTGGTGGTGTAGCATTGGGCGATTTCAACAACGATAACCTGACTGATATCTATTTTACAGCGAATACATCCGAAAATAAATTATACCTAAATAAAGGCAATTTAAAATTTGAAGATATTACAAAAGTCTCGGGAGTTGATGGTGGCAAACGATGGTCTTCGGGGGTGGCTTTGGTAGATATTAACAATGATAAAAAACTTGATATTTATGTATGTGCTACTGCCAGAAAATCTCCGCAAGAAAGAGCCAATTTATTATATGTAAATCAAGGAAACGATAAAAACAATGTACCTATTTTTAAGGAGATGGGTAATGAATACGGATTGGCCGATACTACTCATACAACAAACGCCGCTTTTTTTGACTACGACAATGATAATGATTTAGACCTGTTCTTGGTAGTAAATCAGATGGATGACATTTACTTTCCTAACTTATATCACGAAAAAATCAAAGACGGTTCGTCTCGGCGTACTGATAGATTATACAGAAATGATATTGCCGAAAAAGGTACTTTTACAAACGTATCTAAAGAAGCTGGAATATTGATTGAAGGGTATGGGTTAGGAGTCAATATTTGTGATATTAACCAAGATGGATGGAAGGATGTATATGTTACCAACGATTACCTAACCAATGACCTCTTGTATATCAACAACAAAAATGGCACTTTTACCGACCAAGCAAGCCAATACTTTAAGCATACTTCGTATTCGGCAATGGGGAATGATATTGCAGACATCAATAACGATGGCTTACCCGACGTAATTGCTTTAGACATGATGCCAGCCACCAACGAACGAAAAAAAATGATGGTACTTGCTAATAGCTATGTTACCTACCAAAATAACGAAAAATGGGGATACCAGTACCAATACCCCCGCAACACACTCCAACTCAATCGTGGCATAAATCCGAAGACTGGCACTGCCGTATTCAGCGAAGTTGGACTGTTGGCTGGTGTTGCCGAAACTGACTGGAGCTGGACACCCATGGTGGCCGATTTCGACAACGATGGGCTACGGGATATTATTGTTACGAATGGTTTTCCTCGTGATGTTACCGACCAAGATTTTGTGGCGTATCGCAATGAAGTTTACAGTTTAATGAGTAAAATGGAGCTTAGAGAGCATATTCCGGCCGTCAAAATCAAGAATTTTGCTTTTAAGAATAAAGGCAGTGTGCAGTTTGAAGATGTAACCAACGACTGGGGAATCACAGAACCGTCATTCTCGAATGGGGCCGCTTATGCCGACTTAGACAACGACGGTGATTTAGACTACGTTGTCAATAATATCAACGATTCGGCCTCGGTTTATCGCAACAATTTGATTCAACTCAAACCCAACGACAGCAATTATATCCGAATAAAATTCAATGGAAACAAAAAAAATACAATGGGGTTCGGTGCAATCATCGAAATAAATGCTCTTGATAATAAGATTTTTTACGAACACACTCCCTATCGTGGTTATTTATCGTCGGTTGAGCCAATTGCACACATAGGACTCGGCAAAGTACAAGTCATTCAAGAGCTTAAAATCAAATGGCAAAGCGGGAAGGTGCAGATTCTCAAAAATGTAAAAACAAATCAGGTTTTGACGGTTGATGAAAGTAATGCGACTTTACCGACCAATTCTCTCGAAAAAGAATCCGTAAAACCACTTTTTGATGATATTACAGATGTATTGAATATTCTTTACAAACACGAAGAAGCAGATTATATTGACTTTAATATTCAGAAATTACTACCTCACAAATTCTCGCAGTTTGGGCCAGCTATCGCCGTTGGAGACATTAATGGCGATAAAATAGATGATGTTTTTATTGGCGGGGCAAATCAGCACAAGGGTAAATTCCTGATTCAAAATGCCGACGGTAAATTTACGGTTCGAGATTTACTACCCGATAAATCCCAAAATACCGAAGATATGGGGGTGCTATTATTCGATGCAGATAATGACCTCGACCTCGACCTCTATATCGTTAGTGGTAGCTACGAGTTCGATGCCGATTCGGCCGCACTTCAAGACCGATTTTATACCAACGACGGTAAAGGCAATTTCACATCGCAGCCCAATGCTATCCCTAAAGTTTTGAAAAGTGGCTCTTGTATAAAAGCTGCCGACTACGACCACGACGGCGACTTAGATTTGTTTATTGGCGGAAGGGTTGAACCAAAGGCATATCCCAAGCCTGTATCGAGCTATATTCTACGAAACGATGGTCGAAAATTTAGCATTGCTCATACTTTTCAGAACATAGGCTTGGTTTGTGATGCCCTATGGACCGACTACGACAATGATGGGTGGGCCGATTTGATGATGGCGGGAGAGTTTATGCCTATAACCCTTTTTAAAAATCAGAAAGGAAAGCTAATAAAACACGAAAATCAGAATTTGAATGCCAAAACTGGCTGGTGGAATAGTATCGCAGGGGGCGATTTTGATAATGATGGCGACATAGACTACGTAGTTGGTAATTTAGGGACTAATACATTTATGAGAGTTTCGGATAAACAACCCGTCAGTGTGTTTGCCAATGATTTCAATAATGATGGTTTCTATGATGCGATTCCGACGGTTTTCTTCAAAAACAAAAACGGTGAATACAGAGAATTTCCATATAATTCGAGGGATGATTTGGCCAAGCAGTTTATCCAAACTCGCCAACGTTTTCAGAATTTTGCCAAATTTTCGGAAGCAACAATCCATGAAATACTAAAACCCGAAGAAATCAAAAACGCTATGATTCTCAAAGCCAACTGGATGCGGTCGAGCTATGTAGAGAATAAAGGTAACGGCGATTTTGAGGTGAGAGAATTACCACTCGAAGCTCAGTTTGCCCCAGTTTTTGGGATGATTCTGCAAGACTTTGACAACGATGGTAACTTAGACGCACTCTTGGCCGGAAATGACTTTGGCAATGAAATTTCGGTTGGGCGTCTCGATGCC
>JALOLV010000464.1 GCA_025455785.1 Spirosomataceae bacterium
TATACTATTTGAATCTGTCAAATCATCGCTCTATTTTTCGTAGCGTAGGGTTTGCAAACCCTACGCTACGAAAAAATAATATAAACTATTTACAAGCGGATACTTAATAAATGTATCTTTTGAATCATTCTGCCTCATAGAAGCAAGTATTTTTGCTAAAATAGACAGTTCTGTAAATTACAATTATCAGCAGTTTGAACTATTCTGAATAATTATAAATTGTCGATTAATTTGATTTTACAAAATAAAAAGTTTATATATTTGGTTAAAAATCAAAGATTATGGAATTGATAGTAAAACCAAGAAACGAAGAAGAACTATTGTTTGTGCAATCGGTTTTGAATCGGATGAAGATAAAAAGCGAATTGAGAGAACGTGATATTAAAAAACGTCGAAAAAAAGAATTCTTGGATTCGCTCGAAATGCGTGCAGAACAAGTTAATAAAGCAATGAGAGGAGAGGTGAAATTAAAAAATGCTTTTGATTTATTAAATGAACTTTGAAATTGAAGCCCTGCCTGAATTTGAAAGAGAATTAAAAAAACTTTCAAAAAAGTACTTTTCAATAAAATCGGACTATCATGATTTATTGGAAAGCCTGTTGGATAACCCACTGCAAGGAACTCCGCTCGGAAGAAATCTTTACAAAATCAGAATGCCAATTTCGAGTAAAAGGCAGGACAAAAGTGGCGGAGCAAGGGTGATTACCTGTGTAAAAATTGTCAATGAAAAGATTTTTTTAGTAGCGATTTACGATAAATCAGAAATGGACAATATATCTGATGTAGAAATTTCTGAAAGACTGAAATCAATAGATTATAGACTGTGAAATAACTTCCCATAAAAAAACCGTGACACGGCTAAGATATAAAAGCCTAATTTTTAGCTATAAAGCTCCAAGCCGTGCCACGCATTACATTCAAGGCTTCAAAACCATCCGCCCAATCTTAATTTTTTCAATGTCGTTTCGGTTCATTAACTCCTTACGAGCTTCCGAATTGGCAAAAATCGCTGCTTGGTCATCATAATATTTACTCATAAAATACCCCGATTGTCCACTCGGGTTGATGCTCGTTCCGCTGTCTGGATTTCCAAAATCCACGATTCTACGCAAAGCAGGCCCATAAACTATCGAATACTGCCCAGTCGAATCAATCCTAAAATCGAGGTTATTGATGGTTTGTTTACCGCCCGGAGCTGGTATTGGCCCTACATTAAAATATTTGCCAATCAGAGGGGCGATTCCCATCGGGTGCGGATGCGTAATGGTGTGTACTTTTTGCCATTGCCAAGCCGTCAAATCATCCCCTAATTGTTTTTCTAAATCCTCGACAGCTTGCTCAAATGACCTTGCAAATATTTCTTTTCGGGTTTCTTTTTGTGGAGTTCCGAGATTATCCCACCACCTCGAAGCATCATTTTTGAAGAGGTTATCACGTCCGTGGTCGAATAACGCACTCAAACGCAGCAAATCAAAATACTGTTCGCCGAGTTCGTCTTTCATCAAGTTTTCGTCAGTTCTATAAACAAAACGGTAGAAAATCGTTGGTTCGGTATCTTCTAAATCGTGCGAACCATCCCATTTTTTTAGTTTTTCGAGGATTTCTTTAGCCTTCGGATTCTTGACGTTTGCCTCAAAAACTGGAATGATTTCTTTCAGTAAACTCGTAAAAACTGGATTCGTAACATCATTGATAACTTTTCTAACTTCGGGTTCGTCCCAATCTTTTTTATCGTTATAAAGTAAACTTTTGATTCGAGCCGCCCTATCAATCGGTACATAATATCCCGGATAAAAACTACCATTTCGAGCATCGGGTTGGTTATTAGCCGTGTATAAAACACCACTTTCGGGGTTCAAAATCTGTGGATTTTCGCTGAAATCGTGCCAGCCGAGCGGTTCGTCATTGCCGCTACTTCCGTTCAAAACCAATTTTGAGTTTACATGGGGCGGGCGTTTGATGAGTTTGGCTGTTGCCCACCAAGCAATGTTGCCTTCGGTATCGCCCCACATCACATTCAAGCCCGGTGCATGAATCATTTTTACGTATTGCTCGACTTCTTTGGCGTTTTTAGAACGTGCCATGCCGTAGCAAGCGGGTAGGTTTCGAGACGGGAATTTGAAATACGTCCAAAATACAGAAATCGGCGATTTTTCATCTGTAAATGCAGCCGCAACTTCTTTGTTTTTCATCACATCGCTAATCAAAACGCCGTGACGAGATTCACGAATCGCAAGCGGAACATCGGCTTCTCCTTTTACTTTGATAACCTCGTTTCTGACCTGTAAATCTTCCCAGTGGTCTTTAAACCAAACTTGATTTGGATTTTGCGGATTGGTTTTTTCACGATAAAAATCCATTTCATCGTTCAAAAACATAGTTAATCCCCAACCACCATGGTTATTATGCCCCAAAAATGCAAACGGAACGCCCGCTACGAAATTTCCGTAAAATTTAAAATTGGGGCATTCGAGATGGGCTTCGTACCAAACCGAAGGCTGAGCATAGGCAATGTGCGTATCGTTCGATAAAATGGGCTTGCCCGATTTGGTTTTCTTTCCCGAAATCACCCAGCCGTTCGAGCCGTGCAAAGGCGGTGCGGGTACTTTTTGTTCGATTTTGGCAAGTAGATTATTCAAATCAAGAAAATTGGTTTGGGCCAATTTATCTACCGGAATTTT
>JALOLV010000087.1 GCA_025455785.1 Spirosomataceae bacterium
TGCTTTTCGGTGGCACAAAGCCCTGCTGGTGAGACTTTTACAGGCCACGGTTTATCCAAGATAATCTCACCATCTTTTTGTAGTTGATTGTTTTCGATTCTGTAAATATTGATTTTATTATCATTTCCTGCCGATGCGTAAAGATATTTTTCGTCGGGACTAAAAGCTAAACCCAGCCACGATTTTTCGATGGTTTCATCGTCCAAAATCGTTTCGGTGGCGGCATCAATGAGCGTGATACTTTGCGTGCTTTGGCCGTTGTTCGTAACAGCCAAATATTTTTTTGTAGGAGAAACAACTAAATTCAATGGTAAATCTTGTAGTTTCAGGCTTTTTCCGATGGGAGTCAATGCCCAGCCATTGGTTAGTTTTACTCTGCTCGTACGCAACGATTTGATTAGTTCAGAATCAGTGTCGGATACAAACGGAGTTTGGTTTTTACAAGCCCAATGCAGGATACTTAAAAAAGTAAGAGTAAGAATTTTTTTCATCTGAGAATGGTTGAATTGAAAAGATGATTCGAGGCAAGATGTTTCTTACCTCGAATATATGATTTTAAGTTGATATTTTGTAGAAATTGGGTAAACTAAAACGAATACCTCATACCTACTTGGATTCGCCATACGCTTCCGCCAGCCGTGGCTGATTTAAGCCCTGCACCGCTTTCTACACGATAGTTATAATTTTGAGTGGCTTGGTTGAATCCGGTAATCGAAACCAAGTTTACGTTGCCGTGCAAATAGCTGATACCACGAGTTTTATCTAAAAGATTCATGAAGTTGAATGCTTCGACCGACAAATCAAGTTTTTGGTTTTTGTAAGTTTTAAATCCTTTGGTTAATCGTAAATCAACTGTTCCGTAAAAAGGATTGATACCACCATTTCGAGCTGCAACTCTGCCTACATTGTTTCGGATATAATTTTTGACGCTTTCTGTTACATCTGGATTATCAAGAAGCCCTTGCATACCTCGTCTGATATCTTCGCTTACAGCAGAGTTATTTGGGTCAAATACAAAAGCCAAGTCATTGGTCAATACAAAATCACCGTTTAGGCTTCGGTTTCCACCCGTCAAGAACGAATATCTTGTTCCACCAACACCATTATAGATTGCCCCAAACTGGATACCTTTCCAACTCGGTGTTACGCCACTTACTACGATTTTATCACTGAATTGTCCGTCAGAATAAGAAAAATCAAGTACTCTTGGGTCTGATTCAATCGCACGAAAAGTAGATGTATTAGCCACGCAACAGTTGAATGAAGAATTATCACGGGTATCGTTGCGGGTGTAAGAAACCGTAAAATTACCATCTTGACCAACTTTCATACTTGCGTCAATAACAAAGCTCCAGTTTTCGAGAACACCCGTAGATTCTAACTCCAATACACGCCCCGCTTCGTTTGTTTTGCGTCCTCTCGTCCAATCGGTTGTTCCATTTGCCGGAATCGTATTGGCCGGCACAAATACGCCACGGTTGTTTTCGTTGCTCAATGTAAAGAATGGCTGGTCAACCAAGTTTCGGTCAAAGTACACATAATTATTCTGCGTATTGGCATACAAGAAATTGACGCCCATTCTGAATCGGTTATTGAAGAAACGATTATACGAGACATTGAATTTATAAACAGTTGGTACTTGAAAATCATTGCTCACGGCATTGATTGTCGAAATATAGCTTGCTCCTTGCGGAATCCCCGGTGCAGTAGATGGGTCTCGACGGTAAGATACAAAATCTGGCGTAGGCACACCCGCCCCCGAGACATCAATGGCACCTACGAGCGACCCACTGTTCTGGATATTGTTTACTTGTAAATATGAAACTGGCTGGGCCGAGAATAATCCACCACCAATTTTGAGAATGTCTTTCTGGCGTCCACCAATATCCCAAATAAACTGAACCCTCGGCTGGATATTATTAAAATCATTCATTTTGTTATCGGTTCTGATACCCAGCGTACGCTCAACCGTCGGGTTTGGTGTGCCTTGGTTGGCAAACATCGTAACATCGTACCTCAAGCCAAACATTAAATCCATGGTGGGGCTTGGCTTGAAATCTAATTGAGCAAAAGCCGAAAGGTCATAAATTGTCTGCTTGACGGTCGGGTCGCCGGTTAGTGGCACTTCACGTGCATAACGAGTCGGACGCATATTATCAAAATCATTCAACGTTGCAAAGAAGAAACGCCCATTCATTTCATTCACTAATTTTGTATTTAAGAATGTAATGATGTTATCCGTTCCGAATTTAAAATTGAATTTACCCAAACTCAAATACGACATATTCGAGATATGTAGGTTTTCGGCTTGGTCGGTTTCGGGTGTAAATCTTTGTCCGCCAATCTGTACGGTGCGGGTTTGAGTGGCATTTGGATTGGCCGAAGTCGGAAATGGTGAGGTTACGGTAATGATGGCTCTTGGAATATTTGCAGCCGGAATATCTGCCGATGGTGTATATTTACGATAAGCGTATTGGTACTGAATCTTCGCCTCATTAGTCAGGTTTTTTTTGATTTGAGAACGCAGCGAAACCAACGCACTGTTTTCGACAGAACTAAAATCACTCCAAGATTCCCAAAGGTTGATGTTTGAGTTATCATTGACACTCAAAGGGCTGTTCCAATCGGTATAATTATTACGGAAAGTGAGGGTGTTTTTATCGTTGATTTGCCAGTCTAATCTCCCAAAAAAGGCGTTTGCCGTATTGTTACGTTGAAATTCTCCGTATTGTTGGCGAGTCGGATTCAATCCATATTTATCACGACCAATCTGAACGATTCTATCCAAATTGGCTTTTGTGATTCCGAATCGTGCCTCTTCGGCGGCATTAAAAACATTGGCAATATTTACTGGTTCGCCCGAATCCTCACGTTCAAAAGCTACAAAATAGTGTAATTTATCTTTTTTGATTGCTCCGCCCAAGCTAAAACCATATTGATAAGCAAAGAAATCGACCGTTCTGGGGTTTCCACGTACATCAAATTTACTGGCCAAAGCGTCATTTCTCGAATACAAAAATGCTGAGCCTTCCATCTTATTTGTACCAGCTTTCGTAACGGCATTGATTGAGCCACCACCCTGACGCCCTTGCGAAACATCATAACTGTTGGTCGTAACTTGATACTCTCTAATGGCTTCCATCGTAATTGTATAACGACCACGACCAACCGGGCCATCGGTCAAGACATTTCGAGCGTTGGCTCCATCAACCGTAAAGTTGGTTGAAGATACACGCTGGCCACTAAAACTACCCGAACGGCCCTGTGTCGGGGCAAGAGCCGTGAGTGCCGTAAAACTGCGGTTTTCGAGCGGAAGTGTACGCATTTGGGCTGAATTGATTGCAATAGAAGCCCCCGCACGCTCGGTTTCTTTGTTCTGAAAAGCATTTGCCGTAACCACAACTTCTTGGAGCGTAGTGCTGCCTTCTTTCATGGTGGCATTGACAATGAGCTTATCGGCCTGATTTAAGAAGTAGTTATTGAGCGTTTGGTTTTGGTAACCTACACTCGAAAAACTGATTGAGTACGGCCCACCCAACGGAAGCTGCTGTAGAGAATACTCACCTTTGAGATTGACACTTGTACCAGTCGAAAAACCAGTTGATTCGTTTTTAATCCTGATGGTTGCTCCGATGACAGGCTCACCTTTTTCGTCTTTGACTACACCCGCAATGGTAGCATCTGTCCCCTGCGAAAAAGCATTCAAGCAAAATAAAAATCCAATTAAAAATAATAGAGTTTTTTTCATGGGTCTTGAAAACTATTTATTGAGCCGCAAAACTACTCCTCCCATGTGAAGCTAATATTAGCTAATGATTGTCAAAAGGTTAATAAATTTAATGAACAATACAATCGAGCCAATCGGCAGTTAAAAAGGATACAAGACACATTAACCTTATTTATGTTTTTAATTACTTAACTTCATCGGTGTAATCAGAGATAAAAACAGAATCTCATTCAACAGAAACAACACCTCCATTTTGTAATCTGTAATAGTGTCCATTCAGGCTCAATCCTTAAAACCAAGAATAGTATAAATAAGTACGGATTCAAATAAGGTTACATAAATAGTAAGCATCTGTTCTGAATAAGGTTTTCAATTAAACAATATAAAGGATACTTAACCAAAAACTATCACTAATTAAATCAACGTGAATTGATTGTCTTGAAAAACACGTCAAATATTAAGCATGTACTATTTTTAAGTAACAATTTTTTAACCCAATGTTAATATTGTAATGCTATTATTATCATATTATTAAGATGTATAAATGCTTGTCAAATAACACTGATTTAGAGGATATTTTTGTTGTTTCATAACCTTTTGAACAGCAAACCTTGGTCCGTTTATATGAAAAAAACTCTACATTTTATTAGATTTACACTTTTTTTGGTATTGCTTTTTGCATCTTTTTTTAGAGGGTTTGGGCAAACAACACTATCAGTTGGAGATGTTTCAATTATTGGTTTTAATTCTAATACACCAGATAATTTTGCATTTGTAACTTGGGTAAATTTAGCTCCAAATACTGTAATTAAATTTACAGATAATGGCTTTTTAAGCTCTAACTCAGCGACTTCTACAAATAATGGTCGTGGAGGGGAAAATTTTGTAACTTGGACAAATAGCTCTGGAGCAACAATTTTAGCTGGTACTGTAATAAAGATAGAAAATGGCACGGGAAATGTTGGGACTGCATCGATTGGAACTGTCAATCAAACACTTTCTGGAATTTCAAATGGTGGAGACCAAATTTTTGCTTATCAAGGAGTAGGAACAGGAACATCAACATCAAACTCAGATTTTGGTTCAAATGCAAACCCTACAACATTCACAGGAACAATCTTGTTTGGCTTGACATTTCCTAACACTTGGCTTAGTTCAGGTTCTGCAACTTCAAATACTTCATATTTGCCTTTAGAACTCAATGTACCAAATGGAAATATTGTTATTACACCATCCGCTACGGGTGGGCAGTACACAGGCTCAAGAACGAATCAAACGACAATGTCTGCTTATCGAAGTCTTGTCAATAACTCTTCAAATTGGACAGTTTCTACAAGTACTGGGCTTACAAACCTCAATACAACAGCTTTTACACTTGCAATACCAACCATTTCAACCACAGGAACACTTACTGCAGTTAATACAACTTACGGAACTGCGTCAGCAACTCCAACTTCATTTTCGGTTTCTGGCATAAATTTAAGTGATAATATTCTCATTACTCCTCCTGCTGGATATGAGGTTTCACAAACAGCAGGGGGAGTAAGTGGCTATGCAGATACTCAAACTTTGACTCAAACTGGTGGAACTGTGGGTAGTACTACCATTTATGTTCGTCTGAAAGCAACGGCAATGGTATCAGGGTCGCCCTACTTCGGAAATATCGTTTTATCAAGTTCAGGTACAACCAGTGTTAATGTAGCTACTGTATCAAGCTCTGTTAGTCCCAAAAGCTTAACCATTACTGGAATTACTGCTGATAATAAAGTGTATGATGGAAGTAACTCCGCAACAATTTCTGGTACACCAGTATATGTTGGATTAGAAAATGGCGAAACTTTTGCTGTAAATGGCTCACCGACTGCAACTTTTGTCAATGCGGCCGTCGGAAATTCAAAAACGGTTACCGTAACAGGCTATACTACACCTTCAAGTAATTACACAGTGTCTCAGCCATCTTTATCGGCCAATATAACACCCGCCCCTATTACTATTTCAAATCCAATTGCACAAAATAAAGTATATGACCGCACTACAAATGCCGTAATCTCAGGTACATTAAACGGGATTATTGGCTCTGAAGTAGTAATACTCAATGGTGCGGGGGCTTTTGTTTCAAGTGCGGTTGGGGATGGCATTTCGGTTACTTCGACTTCTACTTTAGGGGGAGCCGATGCTGGGAATTATATCTTGACACAGCCAACAGGGCTCACGGCAAACATCACAGTGAAGTTGCTTACAATAACTGGTATTTCGGCTAATAATAAAGTATATGACGGAAACACAAATGCCACACTATCAGGAACCCCCTCCCTAAATGGTGTTGTGGCTGGCGATGAGAATGATGTAATATTAGGCGGTTTGCCGATAGCTAATTTTACTCAATCAACGGTTGGAACCAGCATTGCCGTGACGGTAACCGGTTATAGTATTACTGGCTCTGCCGCCACTAATTACGCACTTTCGCAACCATCTGGTCTTGTAGCTGACATAACAAACCTACCAACACCCGTCATTACAAGCTCTCTAACAGCCTCGGCAACGTACGGAGTACCAACAAGTACTTATACCATTACTGCAACCAACTCTCCAACGAGTTTTAACGCTACTGGCTTACCGGCAGGGCTAAGCATTAATACAACGACTGGCGAAATTTCAGGAACTCCAACAAGCACGGCAGGTTCACCATTTAGTGTAACTATCTCGGCAACAAATGATGGTGGTACTGGCTCGGCAATATTGATTTATACCATCAATAAAAAAACAATTACTGTCAATCCAGTATTAGCTCAAAATAAAATATACGACCGAACAAATGCGGCAACAATTTCGGGAACTCTCGAAGGAATCGTAGGAACTGACGAGGTAACACTTGTAGGAACGGGTACATTTGCTCAATCGAGCGTGGGTGATGGTATTTCGGTTACTTCAACAGCTACATTAGCTGGGGCTGATGCTGGTAAATACACATTAGCTCAACCGACAGGTTTGGTAGCAAATATTACAAAAAAAGCATTGACGGCATCGGCAACCGGAGTAAACAAAGTTTATGATGGTACCACAACTGCACAATTTTTAGCCACAACTAATCTTTTTGGTGTAATATTACCCGACGTTGTAAGTGTAAGTGGTGGCGGTAATTTTGTTTCTTCGGAGGTAGGCGACGATATTCTAATCAATCCTTCTTTGGTTTTAGGCGGAACAGATGCTGATAATTATTCAATCATCCAACCCACCGGAATCACAGCAAATATCACAAAAGCTTCTTTAAGCATTTCAGGACTTACAGCTACCAACAAAACCTACGACGGAAATACGAGTGCTACGCTGAACGGCACACCAATATTAGAAGGAGTCATAAACAATGATGATGTTTCGATTGCGGGTACTGTATCAGCAATATTCAATAATAAAAATATTGGTACGGCCAAACCTGTTAATGTTACTGGTTATACTTTGAATGGCACAAAAGCAGGGAATTATACACTAACCCAACCAACGGGCTTAACCGCAAATATTTCTGCACTTGCGTTGTCTCTCTTTGGTGCTACTGCTCAAAATAAAGTTTTTGATGGTAATACAAATGCTACAATCACGGGTACACTTACTGGTATTATTTCGCCAGATGTAGTTACCTTCGCAGGAGTAGGAACATTTGCTACAAGTGCAGTTGGTAATGGGATTGCTGTTACTGCCAATATTACTTTAGGAGGAGCAGGGGCCTCAAATTATACAATCACCCAACCAACGGGTCTAACGGCTAACATTACTCCTACACCAAGTCTTACTGAGGTTATTTTTCCTCAATATATACAAGGTGTAAACGGAACTAACTCCAATCGAATCCCCTTCGCCTATCGTGCGACATTGAATAACTTAATTCCTAATGCAACGTATAGATACTACAATGGCGTTGAATTGACAACCGCATCTCTGACATCGGCAGGTGCAGGAAATAATATTTTTGTAGATGCAAACCAATCGAATAACTTCACCTATTCAACAGCACCAAGTTTAAGTACGGCCGGAGGATATGGCACTTTTACCACCGATGCCAACGGTAGTTATACTGGTTGGTTTATCATTGCCCCATCCGGAAATGCTACAAGGTTTGTTCCGGGGAATAATCTGTACACAAGAATTATTTTGAACAACGGAACGGGTGGAACTTCGATATCTACGGTCTTATCTTCGACAAATACCATAAAAGTAATCAATCTTGTTAGCACCGCCGGAGCGAATAACGGAACTGGGCTCAGAGGGAATTCGGGTGCTACTGACAAAAACTTTGTGTTTGCTTATGACAATACTGCCGGAACGGGGCGTCCGCTTTCGGGTACTTTCGTAGAAAACGATGGAGCCGCCCAAGTAACGAGTTTTGCTTCGTTTTATACCTCAAATGTTGATGGTATATCTGGGGCTTATGGTTTGGTCATTCCAAATGATAATGCAAATGGTGTAAGACGAGTCGAACAGCGAGATTTTACAACGGGGGCCATAGCAGGTTGTGCTGCTACTGACGAAGACGGTACATGGGCAAGTGGAGCAAATACGGTGAATCCAACGGGCGGAACTTCTGCCATAGTTTTAACATCAGGCGATGCCCCATTGAATACCTGTCAAGTATTCAATATCGCCCCTACAATAGCAATAGATGTCGCCACTACTACCAATTATATTGACGGCGGAGTCGATACCAATATCTCAGGTTCGTACCCTATAAGTGCCGTTATTGATGACCCAACCGACCCAGCTAAAACATTGGGAGTTGATTTTACGATTGGAGATACCGAAACTGCCGTTGGTAGCCTGACTGTTACGGTAACATCTAATAATACTACGGTTGTACCAAACGCCAATTTGATATTGACGGGTGCAGGAGCTTCAAGGAACTTAAAAATCACACCGATTGCAAGTGGTTACGCACCAATTACAATAACTGTAAATGACGGAACAACCAGCACAATATTCACATTAAACTACGCTGCTTCGCAGGCGGCTGACATCACAACCAATACACGTTTTCATACAGGTAAAAGCGATGCCAGCACCGCTATAAAAGTTGATAATGATTTGATGCTGGTAGCTGACGACGAGGACCAAACTATCAGACTTTACAATCGAAACAATTCTGGTCTTCCAGTCAATAGCTTTGATTTTACGAGTGTTTTAGGTCTAACGGATATTTCTGGCGGTGTTCCACGAGAGGTTGATATTGAAGCATCCTTAAAAATCGGGAATAGCATTTACTGGATGGGTTCAGAAAGTAATGCTTCTAATGGTAATAATCGACCAAATCGAAATAGGGTTTTTAAAACAGACATTTCTGGAACAGGTATCGGAACTTCTCTAATTTATGTAAGCCGCTATGACTTCTTAAAAGATGATATTTTGGCATGGGATGCAAACAATTTGCACGGAAAAGGAGCAAACTATTATGGTTTAGTAGCGAGTGCATCTGCTGGGGTTATTCCGGAGAGTACAGCATTGAATGGTTTTAACATTGAAGGTATAGAAATAGCTCCGGATAATACAACGGCTTATGTTGCCTTTAGAGCTCCACAAGTTATACCTTCCGACCGTAAGAAGGCTCTTATCATCCCCATTACTAATTTCACCTCAATATTGGCCGCTAATGGTGGAACGATTGGTTCTGCAACGTTTGGAACACCAATCGAATTGAATCTTGGAGAGAGAGGAATTAGAGAAATAAGAAAAAATGATACGAATGAATATTTGATAATAGCAGGTCCGGCCGATGCAGCGACGGGTACTGCACCAAAAGACTTCAAGTTTTACACATGGACAGGAAAACCTACTGATGAACCCATCAAAAGAAGTTTTAACCTAAGTTCTCTGAATGTGGATGGCAGTTTTGAATCAATCGTTGAAGTTCCTTCAAATTTAAATTCAATTACAAATATTCAGTTATTAGTCGATAATGGAGATGCTATTTATTATGGCGATGGAACGATAGCAAAAGAGCTTCCTCAAAATAATTGGAAAAAATTTAGAAGCGAAATCATAAGTCTTTCTGCACCAGTTATAGAAGTTGGTTCGATTGCTCAAAATTTATGCGAACAGTCTTCGCTAAGTTTACCTTTTGTAATCAATAACGAGACATTCAACTCAGGTAATATTTTTACTGCTCAACTAAGTGATGCCAATGGTAGCTTTGCAAATCCAGTTTCGATAGGAACCCTAAGCAGTTTAAACTCAGGAACAATAAATGCGACAATCCCTGCAAATACTGTAACTGGTACAGGGTATAGAATTAGAATTGTATCAAGTATTCCAACGATTGTTGGAGCGGATAATGGCACAAATCTTACAATAAATGCCAAACCAAGTAAACCTACGATTAACGCAAGCTCAACGACTATTTGTAGCGGAAATTCAGTTACTTTAACAGCAAGTGCTTGTAACGGTGGAATTTAGGTTGTACCTCCGATGTGAGCGATGCAACAACAATTACGGTGAATCAAAAGCCCGCAGCACCAGTAGTAAGTGCAAATCCAAATACAGTTACGATTGGACAGACTTCTACTCTTACTGCATCTGGTTGTACTGGAGGAATCGTAACATGGGCATTTAATAATTCTACAACGAACCCTATCACTTTTACACCAACTTCAAGTGCTTCATATACTGCAACTTGTACAGTAAATGATTGTATTAGTGTGCCATCTAATCCTGTAACAGTTACTGTTGTAACGGGTGAGCCTTGTACGAATTTACTTACACTATCAAGTACAACAAATGACTATAATTCTGGTACTCAATTAAAACAAGCATCTGCAACAAATGGAAAAATTATGGCTACGAATAAAGTTACTGGAACAGCCAAAGTAACCTATCAAGCAAAATCTATAGAGTTAAACGCTGGCTTTAGAGCTGAAGGAGGAACTGTATTTAAGGCTGAAATCGGGGGATGTTCTAACTA
Source organism: Spirosomataceae bacterium (assembly GCA_025455785.1). Taxonomy (GTDB): domain Bacteria; phylum Bacteroidota; class Bacteroidia; order Cytophagales; family Spirosomataceae; genus JALOLV01. The sequence continues at coordinate 10,671 of JALOLV010000087.1, forward strand.
AAATCAAATATGATAAGAAACACACGAATTGTAAAATCTGAAGACCATAAAAAAATTCTTTACATTAAGCATTTAGGTAAAGAGCCTTACAATGAGATAAAGTTTGAATGTGGTAAGAAAATTATTGTTTCTTACAGTCTGAGTTATTGGCATAAAGTTTTCCAATACTTCCAAAGAGTTAATAAGGGAGTCATTGTAAATCCTAATAAAATAATTAGTAATATTGATGCACAAACTCTTGTTTTAGAAGATAATTCCGAATTTACTTATTCAAGACGGAGATTCAAAAATTATCAATTAAGTCGTTCGATAAGTTGATTTATATTCTTTATATTCAAAAAACGAGAAGTGAGATAACGTAAATTCATTTTACCTCTCGTTTTTAATAGAGATTTAGTAATCAGACAAAATAATTTAGACAAGAGATAAATTACTGATAATATGAATTTTATCTCGAATCAAATTTAAAATAATTGCGTACTCCCACTCATATTAGATATATTTACAGATTTTGAAATAACTTGAATTAAGAAATATAGAATCCGTGGCACGCTCGGGGATTCATAGCCGAAAATTAGGCTTTTGTAGTGTAACCGTGTCACGGATTTTTTTGGGAAGTTTTTCACAATCTATAATACATTGTAAACTAAATAGCTTTAACATTTTTAGGACTTTCGCTTTAGCTATTTTGTCCCATCGGGACACAATATCGGTAGATAAAATTTAAGTCCAATTGATTTCAAGTCCCGTCGGGACGATATATCGTCCCTAACGGGACTTTTTTCGAGGAAAATCGTTCCTGTTTCTACCGACATTTTATCCCTACGGGATATTTTATTTATTAAACGAAGGGCCTAAATTGATTAAAAACCTATTTTTCTTTAATATTACTCAATTCAAATACCGTGTAAACTAAATAACTATAACTTTTTGTTATCGAGTCCCTGCGTGCGACGTCTGCCCTCTCCAGTGGGAGAGGAAAAGGAAGCAGGACACCTAAAATGTTGATTTTCAGTAAGTTATCAACCCACCCCCCTCCGCAGCGGCGTACCGTTCCCACTGGAGAGGGGGAGCTGAAAAATTTTAATAACTTAATTAACAGACTGAACTAATTGCTTGCAATAGACTTATACTCAAAAAAATCATCATATGCGTTTTCTTTATTCAATCCTGTTTTTCTTCTTCTATCACAACACATTCTGCCAATTTAAAACATTGCCATATATCCAAATAGGCGAAAGCGAACACTTGGATAAAATGTCGGTGATGTGGCATACAGACGAAGACGTCAAAGATTTTACAGTAAAATATAAAATATTGCTTAGTACTGAAAAACCAATCGAAAAAACTGTTGGTAGCAAGGCACTTGTAATAAATGGCAAAACCGAGAGATTTATTTATGAATGTCCTTTAGAAACTACCATACCCGGAAAAACCATTTCTTATGAGATTTGGAAAGGAAAATCAAAGGTATTTACCTCTACATTTAAAGCTAAGCCACTAAAAAATGAAGAAGTAAAAATGGTTGTATTTGGAGATGTTGGCACAGGAAATGAAATACAAAGAAAGATTGGAGATTTGGTAGTAAATGAAAAACCCCAAATGGTGGCTATCAGTGGCGATATAGTTTATAACCGAGGTTTGGTACATGAGTATGACCGTAACTTCTACCCTTATTATAATACCACTGAAAGACCATTTATGAGTACAGTTCCTTTCTTTGTAGCACCCGGCAACCACGATTTGGAAACCCGAGACCTGAATCAATATAAGGATGCTCTGGCATACTATTTTTTTTGGAATCAGCCATTAAATGGCCCCAACATGAAAGAAAACTCAGCTTTACATCCAGAATTAATTGGTTCAGATAGTACTAAGAATACCTTCTACAAAAATGCGGGTAATAAATATCCTGTAATGAGCAATTACTCCTTTGACTACGGCGACTCCTTTTGGTTGGTTCTGGATTCTAATCCTTATGTAGATTGGACTGATTCTACCTTAAAAAAATGGGTTAGCAACGAATTGTCGAAGGCAAAAAGCTTTACGTGGAAATTCGTAATGTTCCATCATCCCGGTTTTAATTCGTCGAGGGCTCACTATGAACAGCAACAAATGCGGATTCTTTCTCCACTCTTTGAAACTGGGAATGTTGATGTAGTATTTAATGGGCATGTGCATAATTACCAACGAACTTTCCCCATGCAATTTAGTCCAAGAGGAACAGGTTCGAGAATTGCCACGGCCAACAACCAAACCAGAGGCAGGGTGATTTCTGGAAAATGGACCTTGGATAAAAAATACGACGGAAAAACCAACCTCAAACCCAACGGACCAATTTACATCGTAACCGGAGCGGGCGGAAGAGAATTATATGACATAGACCAAACCCATGATAAAGATAGTTGGCAGCCCTTCACTACTCAATTTTATGCTGTAAAACACTCTTTTACAAGCATTCTATTTAACTCTCGTCGTTTAAATATTAAACAAATCAATATTGACGGAGAAACCGTCGAAGACCTCGTGATAGAAAAACCTTAGTATTTAAAACCTTAGAGCGATTTTAAGTAATTAAACAGAATTATTTTTATATTTTTGAGCAACAGGCAATCAAAAATAATCAATGTAATCGGCAATTATTTTAGCGATTTATAATTATCTTCTTTGACCTTATCACATCGTCTTGATTGACCAAGACAAAATAAACGCCCTCGGGTAATCCTGCCAAATCGAAATCGTGCAATGACTTGCTATGCACGGCCTCTTGAAGAATCTTACCGGGCAGATTCGACAACTGAAAGTGTGTTTCGTAACCTTCGGGTACTTTTACATACACTTTGTCGTCGGGTTCGTTATGAAATATCACTATATTATCTTTGTTCATTTATATCGGTTTATTTCTGCTACAAAACTACTGATTATTGGTCGTCAATATTCTGGAAATTATTTTTTCTTAAAAATTTTCTGTAACTTTTGTAACCTTCTTCAATCCCGAAAGTAAGTACATTCAGAAAAGCTATTACATCAAAACAAGAATCAAGATACAAGCCAATAGCCGAAATCTTGATTCTTTATCTAACACTAAACATTTTTTATGACTGACGAACTCGCAATGAGTGCTGTATCAGCAGGAGATTTGGACAAAGCGGCGGTCTTGTACGAGCGTTACAAGCGGCCGATGTTCAATTTCTTTTTGAGATATGGTATCGGACGAGAGAATGCCCAAGATTTAACGCAACAAGTTTTTTACAGGTTAATAAATTATCGGAATAGTTATCGAGAAGGACATGAATTTAAGACGTGGATTTACCGAATAGCCCGTAATATTTTCCACGATTTCTTAAAAGATAAGCACAACCAAATGAATGAATTACACGAAAACTTCGATATTGAAGATGAAGAAAACCTCGACGATGAACAACAAAGTATGCTAAGAAAAGCCCTCGATGAATTACCAAACGAATACCGAGACGTAATCATGATGAGCCGATACGAAGAACTCAAATACGAAGAAATCGCACAGGTTCTCGGCATCAGTGTTTCGCTCGTAAAAGTCAGGGTGCATCGGGGTTTAAAACAACTAAGAGAGATTTATTTTCAAATGGCATAGTTACCCCTCCTAACATCCCCCACTGGGGAAGAACGCTCCCCTCTCCAGTGGGAACGGTACGCCGCTGCGGAGGGGCTGGGGGTGAGGTCAAAACAATACTAAAAATGATAACAAAGCATAACATAGAAGAATATTTTGCTGATTTTTTGGATGGTGGATTAGATGTCGAAAAAACGATGGAGTTGAATCGGTTTTTGGATAAAAATCCGGAATTACGACAAGAGTTTGAAGACCTTAAATCGCTCTATCAAGACTTGCCAGCAGCAAAAACCGAAGAACCGAACGAGTTTTTGGATTTGAATTTCTACGGAATGCTCGAACAAGAAAAGGGTAAAAAAGAGATTCCAAAAAGCAAAATCGTAGCTTTTATGCCTAACTGGCAGTCGGTCATGAAATTTGCGGCCATGATTATCGCCCTCGTTGGGGCATATTTGATGGGTTTTCGGAGTAACGAAAAACAAATCGTAACCATCGAAAAACCGATTTATATTACTCGTGAAATCCCAAAAACAGTATTTGTCGATAAGATTACTATCCCTCAAAAAAACGGTAGCACAAATACGGCCATTACAGCAAATAAATCGGCAAATAATCAGACGGTTTTAGAAGAAATTAAGAATATCCGAAAAGAAGTAACGGGCATCCAAGACGTACAAAAACGGATGATTTTGGCAATGCTCAAACAAGAATCGGCTTCGGCACGCTTACAGGCGGTCAATTACAGCTACGATATGACAATGGCCGACGATACGCTGCTCAATGCCCTGATTCGGACGCTCGATTATGACCCAAGCGTAAACGTCAGGATGGCGGCTGTTGAAGCCGTTGGTAGATTCGGCAAATCACCGATGGTGCGTACATCGCTCGTGAATTCATTGATGAAACAAAACGACCCCTCAATGCAAATTGCGGTGATTGATATGCTCATCGAGCTTCGAGAAAGGCGTGCCGTACCCATACTGGCAAGTTTGGCAGAATCATCGCAATTGCCCGATTTTGTAAAAGAAAAAGCCGAAAATGGTATTAAATTATTAACCATGTAAATCGTAGGGCGGGTTTTTAGATACGAGCCTATACAAGTTATAAATCATTTTCCATAGCGTTGGGTTTGCAAACCCAACGCTATGGAAAATCTAAAGATTATTACTTTTATTCAATCTTATCTATCAACCCGTATGCAAAGTATAAATCATTAATCAATTTTAACTCTGAGCGGATTCAAACCCGTTCTACAAATACAATTATGAAAAAGACAATTCTAATTTCAGCGTCAATCTTAATGGCAAGTTTTGCATTTGGGCAAGATAACAAACCATATAAAGCGAATTTTTCGGGTTCAAACAAAAAAGTTCAGATTCTTTCGGCGGCCAATCAACTTACGGTAGAAGGGTACAACGGTAATGAGGTAATCATCGAAACCGACAAAGGCAACAAGGAGTTTCCAGAAGAAGCCGAAGGGCTACGAGTTATATCGGCTGGCGTTGTGGATAATACCGGTACTGGGGCGAATGTTACGACCGAAGAAAATATCATGAAAATTAGGCTACCCAAAAGCCGCTATTTCGGAAATTTTAAAGTAAAAATCCCAAATAATTTACCCGTTAATATCAAAGAAAACGGCAATGCCTACGGCAAATGGTATATCGGAGGGCTGGATAGTGAACTCGAAATCAATACAAGTTACAGTATCGTTAATATCAAAGGAGTTTCGGGGCCAATCATCGCCCGTTGTGGATATGGCAAAATATCGGTTGTATATGATAAATTGAATCCTGATAAACCAAATTCTATCTCGGCATCGGGTGCGGTTGATGTTACACTACCAAGTGATACAAAGGCAAATCTCAGATTAGAGAGCAGTTATGGCGAAATTTTTACCGATTTTGATTTAGTAGAAGTTACCAAAACAAAAAAAGGCGATGATGACGCTGATGATAAAATTGCCAAAACCAAAGCAACCGCAGAAAAAGATGCTGCACGCTCAACCAATAACGTAACGGTCAATGTGGATGGGGCTACCATCACTACCAAGCCTGCTACGGCCTCGAAGGCCACAGGATACGCATATTCGATAGGTAGCGGCAGCTCTTGGAATACCGCTCAGTATTGGGATGGTAAAGAGTGGAAATCGAGCAACGATTGTAACTGCAACGAAACAAGCTACACAATCAATGGTGGTGGTGTAAGCCTCAGATTACACTCAGACCACGGTAATATCTACCTCCGTAAGAAAAAATAAGTCATTCAATAGTCACTTGATGGTCATTCGATTGGTAATAGTTATCTACAATGAATGACTATCAAGTGTCCACCGAATGGCAGCATTTATATCCTCCGTTCACCTTTTCCTCCTTCCTGTACTCAGAACAACATAAAATTATGAAAAAGCTATTACTAACTGCCGCCCTAATGGTGGTTTGGGGAGGGCTTTTTGCCCAAACCACCTTCAATCAACCAGTCAAAAATACCACAAAACACGTTTTGGTATTCATTGAGCGTAACTCTCTCGTTATTGAGGGAAAAGCTAAAAACGAGGTCTCTATCGAAATCGAGCAACCAATCAAATTGCCCGAAATGGCAGAAGGACTCAAAAGGCTTTACGTAAAAGGTCTAAACGATAATACCTCGCTTGGTCTTTCGGTATCGCAAGAAGATTCGGTCATGATTATCCGAGAAGCCTGCAATTGCCACAATGGTACGTACCAAATGTCGATTCCTCAAAATTTAAATCTCACGGTTGTCGAACACAGCGGCAATCAATGGGGCGGCAAATGGACAATCCGTAACTTAGCTGGTAATGTAAATCTCAATACCGAATTTGGCAATATTTACTTAGAGAATCTCACGGGCAAAATCAACACTCACAGCCGTCATGGCAAGATTTCGGCGGTTTTAGAATCGCCCAAAACCACGTCGATTTCGAGTACTTACGGCAAAGTCGATATAGTAGTTTCGCCTACCATAAAAGCCGATTTTGTGATTAAAAGCTGCCAGCATGGCGAAGTTTTTAGTGATTTTGAAGGAATGAAATTTGACGAAGAACAAAAAGAAATTACGGCTAAAATCAACGGTGGTGGCTCAATGGTCAGCCTTAAATCTGAATACGGCAATGTGTTTGTCCGTAAGAACACAAAGTAACCTCAGAGGGGTGATTTATCACTAATATTCTATTTTTTTTAGTGCGTTGTGCAACATTACGTATATATTTACTGTCAGTATTACACAAACAAAATGAAAAAGCTATTAACTAAGATTCTTCTAAAAGCGAAGCAGCATGGGTTGCCTCGCTTCAGATACTCTTCTTAATAGTCATCAGCATCTATTTAGGTACTTAATCAAAAATGGTTAATCGTTATTCGAGATTCATAAAAAATTGATAATCAATAATTTATGAATCATTGACGAGTAATAGAAACCTATTAATATCGAGTAT
>JALOLV010000465.1 GCA_025455785.1 Spirosomataceae bacterium
CCGATTAATGGCATTATTGAGCAACCCAAACCAGCCATAACGGCCTGTTTTACGGCTTCATTAGAAGTCAATTCCATTTTTTTTCGTACTGGCAATTTATTTTTTTCGATAAACCGCTCCATCACCATCCGAGTCCCTGAACCTTGCTCACGGTAAATTATCGGAATTTCTTCAAAAATATCAGTGTTATAAATTCGCTTTTTAAACTCAATTTGAGAGCTTGCAATCAAAAAAATCTTGTTCTGCATCAATTCTACATTTTCTACTTTTAGATTCTCGGGCAATACCGAAACCAACGAAAAATCGACCTCATTTTTCTCCAAACTTTCAATCACTTTTGCCCTATTTGTTACATCCATCAATAACTCAACGCCTTCGTTTCTTTGCATAAAATCCGATAAAAAATAAGGCATAACATACTTACCAGTCGAAACAACCGAAATCTTCAGTCTTCCGGCCAACTTGCCCTTATGAACCATAGTTTTATAGTTAATAGCATAAACTTCGTTCAATATTTTCTCGGCGGCAAGGGCTATTTCTTTACCAAAATCCGTGATAAAAATCTTTCTCCCAACCACCTCTGTGAGCGGAATATCGAATTGGTCTTGCAGATTTTTAAGCTGAATCGAAACCGCTGGCTGGCTGAGACAAAGCTCTTCGGCTGCTTTTGTGATACTCTCGGTTTGGGTTATTTTAAAAAACACTTGTAGTTGATGCAGTGTATAATTCATAAATATTTCTTATATATATCATTGTAAATATAAATAAAAATAAATAAAAAATGATTCCGAAATTTGTAGTATAAAACAAAAAATCAAAAAAAGCATGACAAAAATTACAGTAGCAAAAGGCGATGGAATCGGCCCTGAGATTATGGATGCCACCCTTGAGATTATTTTGGCAGCAGGAGCAAATATCGAAATCGAAGAGATTGAAGTTGGCGAAAAGGTTTACTTAGCTGGCAACACAGCGGGTATCGCCAAAGAGTCTTGGGATGTTATCCGACGCAACAAAGTATTCTTAAAAGCACCCATCACCACTCCACAAGGAGGCGGCTACAAAAGCCTAAATGTTACCACAAGAAAGTTTCTTGGGCTATATGCCAATGTTCGTCCGTGCGTGAGTTTGCATCCTTTTGTTGATACCAAACACCCTGTCATGGATGTTGTCATTGTACGTGAAAACGAAGAAGATTTGTATGCAGGTATCGAGCATCAACAAACCGACGAGGTGATTCAATGCCTTAAACTTATCAGCCGTCCGGGTTGTGAAAAAATCGTAAGATACGCATTTGAGTATGCCAAGCATTATGGCCGTAAGAAAGTTACGTGTTTTACAAAAGATAACATCATGAAACAGACAGATGGTTTATTCCATCAAGTGTTTGATGAAATTGCCAAAGAATATCCCGAAATCGAAAACGAACATTGGATTATTGACATTGGAGCAGCCAAAATGGCCGATACTCCCGAAGCATTCGACGTGATTGTGATGCCAAATCTTTATGGCGATGTATTGTCGGATGTGGCGGCCCAAATCGCTGGCTCAGTTGGTTTGGCAGGTTCGGCAAATATTGGCGAAGAATGTGCTATGTTCGAAGCAATCCACGGTTCGGCTCCTCGCAGGGCAGGTCAAAATATGGCCAATCCATCGGGTCTTTTGCAAGGTGCCATCATGATGCTCAATCATATCGGACAGAGTAAAATTGCCGAAAAGGTACAAAATGCGTGGCTAAAAACCATCGAAGACGGGATTCATACCTACGATATTTACAAAGAAGGAGTGAGCAAAGAGAAAGTCGGTACAAAAGAATTTGCCCAAGCCGTCATTGCAAATTTAGGACAGTCGCCGAAGTTATTGAAATCGGTAACTTTTGCCGAAAACTCAAAACTTAATTTGCCAAAATACCAGAGAAAAGCCCCTGCCAAAAAGGAATTGGTGGGTGTTGACCTCTTCGTAAACTGGGTAGGTAAAAGCCCAGATGAATTGGCTCAGGTTGTTCAAGCCCTTGACACCGAAAAAGTCAAACTTTCGATGATTACAAATCGAGGTATTAAAGTATGGCCAGAAGGATTTGAGGAAACTTTCTGCACCGACCACTGGCGTTGCCGATTCAAGCCTGTCGAGGGTGAGTCAATCAGTAAATCTGATATTGTTGGTTTGCTCAATCATGCCATCGAATTGGACATTGATACCATCAAAACGGAAAACCTCTATACTTTTGATGGTAAAATGGGCTTCTCATTGGGTCAAGGACAGTAAATCTCAAGGCAATGAATATACAACTCATTCAGGGAGAATTTGACAAAAAAGAAGCGGCCTATCTGGTTACTCAGTTGATTCATACCAAGATAAAATACCACGAGAACCTTATTAATAAAGAAGACAACGAGGAGGACATAAAAATGCGAAAAAATCGAATAAAACAACTCCAAAAAGATTTATTTGAGGCTCGTAAATATATCGAAAATTCAAAAAAGTCTGTTTTGATGAATGCCTCAATTGAGCTTTAACAATTATTCTGACAAACACGAGTAATCGCGAATTTTAAACAAAAATGCCCCATTGAGGCAAATATCGGCGAGCGTCGCACGGTAAAAAGTCTAAAATTAAATAAAACGAGTTCTGTAGGAAAGAGATATATCACATTCCTACGGAACTCGAAATTTTAAAAAATAAAAAAATGTAATTATCTACCAATATTTGACGCCTAATTAGGTGATTTTAATACTCGGAAAGACTTCATGCCTATACAAAATAGACAAGTTTTAATCGTCTCTCTTCCCTTCAATTGTCGATTCGTCGGCTTATTCGTCAAATTCAAAGATTTTAATATCTTCACTGTTAATAAAATAGATGTAAAGCACATAAAATAAGACGTTTTTTATACCTTTTAAACACATT
>JALOLV010000466.1 GCA_025455785.1 Spirosomataceae bacterium
GGCAATTAGCGGTGGATTATTCGGAATTAGTTTTCTGAATTCGGGGATTCGGGTGTAGGGTGGTCTGAAATCTTCGCCCCATTGCGAGACACAGTGAGCCTCGTCAATTGCCAAAAGACAAACCTTCATCATCTTGACCCGCACCCGCATGATTTCGGTTTGGAGACGCTCGGGCGATACATACAGAAATTTGCCGTCGCCATGTACAAATTCATCAATTGTGTAATCAATCTCGCTGCGGTGCATACCCGAATAAACCGCTGCGGCCTTGATTCCTCTCTGACGAAGCTGCTCGACTTGGTCTTTCATCAACGAAACCAAGGGCGTAACAACAATACAAACGCCATCCATTGCCAAAGCTGGTACTTGAAAACAAATAGATTTGCCCCCGCCCGTGGGCATGAGAGCCAAAACGTCTTTTTTTTCGAGTACAGTATTGATAATATCGGCTTGCAGTGGTCTGAAAGCCTCGTATCCCCAGTATTGTTTTAGTATGTCGAGCGGCAACTGCATATTTTCAAAATTCAAAACAAAATAACAAAAAACAAAGTGTTTGTGGTTGAAGTACAATATCAAAATTAGTCAAACAATAGTCATTCAATGGTAATTGCTTAGCAATCAACCGATTACTATTGAATGGCCACAAATGACTTTTTCAAAATAGTTTATGTAAGTTTTAAACAATTAATCACTTATTATCAGCCATTTATCAAAAAATATCGGATTTTTTTCTCGAAAAATTTGGAAATATGAACAGTGTTCAGTAATTATGCACCGTTAATTTATAAACAGTGTTCAGTAATTAAATGGGAGTCATAGAAAGAAAAGAGAGAGAAAAAGAAGAAATGCGTAAGTCAATCTTAGATGCCGCCCGCAAATTATTCTTGGAGCATGGTTACGAGAAAACGAGTATCCGTAATATTGCCGAAGCCATCGAGTATAGCCCCGGTACAATTTATTTGTACTATAAAGATAAAAACGAAATCATTTTTGCTTTGCACAATGAATCTTTTGGGGTAATGATGGCGTATTTTCAGGCGATAGTCAGTATCGAAGACCCGTTTGAAAGGCTTGTGGCGATGGGTCGTAAATATTTAGATTTTGCCTTTGAAAACCCTGAATTATACGAATTAATGTTTTTGATGAAGTCTCCGATTGAGACCCTCGAATGCCGCAGTGAAATTTGGGAACACGGACATTTAGCAACTGGAATGTTGAAAATGATTATTGCCGATTGTATCAAAGAAGGCTATTTCAAGAATACTGACATCGAGGCAATGTGTATGATTATTTGGAGCAGTGTGCATGGTTTGGCTACTCTACACGTAAGTAAACGAACCTCAATGTACCCCGAAGACGAGCGAGCAGGGCGAATCTGGGCGGGTTTTGAGATGATGGTAAAAATGATGAGAAATGGCCTCTAAGACGTAACTGATTTAACAACTTAAATATTTTATGAATCTTTCTCGTGAAGCAAAACTAATGTGCGGGGTCATCCTGATTACGATTCCGACAATCGAATACGGTGGGACATTTCTGCTCACAGTACTTTCGGGACAATTTGAGATGCCATTGACCGATTTTCAGAAAGGAATGTTTCGGGCGGGTCATGCCCACGCAGGTGTACTGGTGATTTTGGGGTTAATCGCCCAAATTCTGATTGACAATATTACATTTGGGCATCGTCTTAAAATGTGGCTTCGTGGCGGATTCGTAACGGCGGCTCTGCTGGTAAGTGGAGGTTTCTTTGCGGCTGCAATTGGCGAAAACCTAACTAAACCCAACTCAAATATCTGGATTCTCTGGCTTGGGGTTATTGTGTTGGCGGTTTCGCTGCTGGCTACTGGTTTTGGTCTTATTAAGAATAGTAAACAATAACAACCGCATAAATTATGAAAAAACATTTTTTATTGATTGGATTCATCGCAATGGCTTCGGCAGTATTTGCCCAAAAAAGTAAATTGACGATTACCGTTAAAGGTTTTGAAAATAACAAAGGTAAAGCCTTCATTGGAATATTCGATACCAAAGAAAAACAGTTGAAAGGTCTCGTAGAAACCATTGTAAATCAGCAAGTTACGACAAGTTTCAGTGATTTAGCGAGCGGAAAGTACATCGTTAAGGTATTCCACGACATCAACGAAAATAATAAATTAGATACCGGAATGTTTGGGATTCCGAAAGAGCCGTGGGGAGTATCGAATAACATCCGCCCAACGATGTCGGCACCCAAGCCCGAAGATATGATAGTGGAGGTAAAAGCAGATAGAAGTATTACGATAAATGTAAAATAAAATGATTGATTGGTTTAAACAACAAATTGGAAAAGAATCTGCACAATTAAGTCCCTCATTTACAGGGCGTTGGCTCAATGGTAAGCTCACAGGGGCAGAAGAAGGCTCGCTGACGGTCGAGTTTATTGTGAGAGAAGAAATGCTGAACCCCGGGCAGATTCTACACGGTGGAATTGCCACCACGATGATGGATGACGTGATGGGAATGACGGTTTTTAGTTTGGGCCGCAAAGATTTTTTTGCAACAATCAATGTTTCGGTTGATTTTCTGAGACCTGCACGTTTAGGTGATACCGTTATTGCTAAATCGCAGGTAATTCGAGCGGGTGATTCGATTATAAACATCACTTGTGAACTATCTCACACCGACGGAAAAACGATTGCCCGCTGTACCTCGAATTTGGTAAAAACTAAATTTTAGGAAAAGATTTCAAAAAAGAAAATTATGAAAAAGATATTACTCTTTTTGGCGATTATTTATTGCCAAATACAAACAACAAACGCCCAATCGCCGATTCTCGAAAGCTATATTCAGCAAGGAGTCGAGAGCAATTTGGCTCTTAAACAGCAAAAACTCGAACTCGAAAAAGCCCTCAAGGCTATAGATATTGCGAAGTCGAATTTCTCACCCAAAATTTCGTTCAATCCCAATTACACTTTGGCTTTGGGTGGTCGTAGATTACAATTTCCGGTGGGTGATTTACTCAATCCGGTATATTCGACACTCAATAAATTAACACAATCGAATAATTTTCCGCAGATTGAGAACGTAAACGAGCAGTTGGCTCCCAATAACTTTCATGAAACAAAAGTGAGTTTTCAGTATCCGATTTACAATACCGATATTAAATATAACTTGTTGATTCAGAAAGAGTTATTGCAGACCGAAGAAGCC
>JALOLV010000467.1 GCA_025455785.1 Spirosomataceae bacterium
ATTCTCGGCAACATTCCCCGAAAAAGTCGAAAGACTTTCGGAAGAATTTCTCGAAGCACCCATCAAAATCGAGATTACACCGCAAGCCACCACCGCCGAAACAGTTACGCAGCGGCTTTTTGAGGTTCCGAATTTGCGTACCAAAATCAATCTTTTGGCTCATTTACTCCGTAATCAAGAAGTTACCAAATCCATCGTTTTTTGTAGAAGTAAAGAAACTGCCGATAATATTTTTAAATTTCTCGAACGAAAAATTATTCCAGCCGATGAGATTAGGGTTTTGCACGCCAACAAAGGGCAAAATGAATCAACTCAATGGAGGCATTTCGTAGTGGCGAAATCAGGGTTTTGGTTACGACCGATGTTGTAGCCAGAGGCATTGATATTCTGCAAGTTAGTCATGTCTTTAACTTTGATGTACCATTGATTTACGAAGACTACGTTCACCGAATTGGGCGTACAGGTCGAGCCAATCAAACTGGCGAAGCAGTTACGTTTATGACGATTGCCGAAGAATATCATTTGAAGAAAATCGAGAAGATTATCAGAATGGAGATTCCTCGTGAGAGTATCCCTGCCGAAGTAGAGATTTTGGATACACCATTCGACGAAAAACAAGCGATGCTCCGTGAGATTGATGCTCAACGCAAAAAAGAAGACCCCAAAAAACACGGGATATTCTTCAAAAAAAGGAAAAGGATTTAAGCGATAAGTACGCATTTGAATACAACTTTTCGTAGCGTAGGATTTGCAAACCCTACGCTACGAAAAATACGATAATCAAGGAATTATCAATTTTTCGATTAAATTTAACGCTCATCAAATACAACAAAAACCATGTACAAAACCATAACCTACGAAGCAAACGACCGATTGGCAACGATTACCCTAGCCGTAGAAACAGCCGCAGCCGACGAAAGCGTAAGAGTGATTGTAATGACTGGCTCGGGAGATAAAGCGTTTTGCTCGGGAGCCGACCTCAAAGAAGGCATCATGCTTGGCGATACTTCGTTGGCATCGAGACTTCGTGAATACTACAATCCGATGATTAGAGCCATGCGAAACGCCGAAAAACCAATCGTTTGCCGCATGAATGGTATCGCGGCGGGTGCGGGTATGTCTTTAGCACTGGCTTGTGATGTTATCATTGCCCAAAAAGAGGCTTACATGACCGAACTTTTTGTCGGAATCGGACTGATGCCCGATGCGGGTTCGATGTTTTTCTTGCCTCGAATCGTCGGAATGCAAAAGGCGTTTGAATTGTGTAGCACAGGTCGAAAAGTGTATATGGACGAAGCCCTGCAACTTGGCTTGGTGAGTAAGGTTGTACCTTACGAAGAACTCGACACCGCCGTGGGTGAATTGGTAGAATATTACAAAAACGCCCCAACTAAATCAATCGGATTGATGAAAAAAGTACTGAATCATTCATTTGATGGCACAATTGATGAAATCCTTGATTATGAAGCCTACCACCAAGATATTTTGGGTAAAACCCACGATTTTGCCGAAGGCGTAATGGCATTTTTGCAGAAACGCAAACCGAATTTTAAGGGTGCTTAAACAAAAAAAGGCAGGTCTTTGTGGCCTGCCTTTTGGGTATGTTCTGTATCTACAAATTTATTTTATCAGAATCTCCATTGGCATACGAGCTTGGATGCCTTCCATTGTCTGCAAACGCTTGATTTGCCCTGCATACGGAGCCAATGCTCCGAGATACGATTTAAGTTTGGCTTCTTCTTGGTCTTTGCTCCATTTATCCATAAATGCCTCAAAACCAGACTTTTTGGTTGGGTATTTTACACGATAAGTGCCTTCTTTCAAGCCTGCTTTTTTAGCCGCAATTTTTACGGCATCGTCTAATCCACCCAAGACATCCACCAAGCCATTTTCTTTGGCTTGTGAGCCTGTCCAAACTCTGCCACCAGCCAGCGATTTCAATTTTTCGACATCCATTTTACGACCTTTGGCAGCTTTTGATGTAAATGTTTCGTAGCCTTTGTTTACACCATTCTGAAACATCATTTTTTCGGCATCGGTCATTGTTCGAGTAGCCGACGGATAATCCGAGTATTTGTGTGTACCCACGCCATCGAAAGTAATACCGAGTTTATCATTCATTAGTTTTTCGACATTCATGATTATTGCAAAAATACCTATAGAACCCGTAATCGTTGTAGGATGTGCCACGATGGTATCGCAACCCATTGCCATATAATATCCGCCCGAAGCGGCGTAATCGCCCATCGAAGCGATGATTGGTTTTTGTTTTTTAACTAACTGCACCTCACGCCACATAATATCCGACGCCAAAGAGCTACCTCCACCCGAATTGATACGCAAAACAACAGCCTTCACTTTTGAATCCTTACGAGCTTTTTCGAGTTCTTTCACGATTCTATCCGAGCCGATTGACTCATCTCCTCCATCGCCACTCACAATATCGCCTTCGCCCGTAATTACGGCTATACGGTTATCGCCCTCGCCGCTTTTTACGTATTTTTCGGCTTTTAGGTATTTAGAAAGGCTTATATAATTAATTTTTGCGTCTTCTTTCAAATCCATTTCGTTGCGAATCGCCTTCTCGAATTCATCGTAATAACCCACATTCGTAATCACTTTTTGGCGAACGGCATCATCGGGGCTTTGTACTTTTAATTCATCCAAGATTTTATTCAATTCATCGGGAGCGATTCCTCGGCTTTTGGCGATATTTCCATAAATATGCCCCGCCACCGAGTTAATAAAACTACGAGTTTGCTCTTTGTTGGCTTCGCTCATATCGGTACGGGTAAATACCTCAACCGCACTTTTGTATTCGCCCACTCTAAAAATTTCGGGTTTTACGCCAATTTTATCAAAAAGCCCTTTCATAAACGAATATTCGGCCTGTAAACCGTTAAAATCTATTCCTCCTGCTGGGTTGATGTAGCTTTTGTCGGCTACCGAATTGATATAAATCGCTCCTTCGGTCATGACTTCGCCGTAGGCATAGATAAATTTCTTTGATTTTTTGAAGTCAATAAGTGCATTGCGAACCTCTTCTAATGTTGCGTAACCCGCCACCGGATACTGACAATCGAGGTAAATACCTTTGATATGTGGGTCGAGCTTGGCATTGGCAATAGCCTCTTTGATTTGTACCAAACCAACTTGGCTCATTTCGCCATTCGAGAATAGTTCGGTAAATGGGTCTTCGGCGGGTGCAATCTCTCTTATAACTTGATTGAGATTAATTTTTAAGACTGATTTATCGGCAACTGCTGTTTTTTGGTCTGAACCAGCCGACATTGCCGCTCCGAAGCCAATCAAGAGAAAAAAACCTAAGATGGTAAATACGAAAATCCCGACGATGGTTGCAAGGACGTATTTTAAGAATTGTAACATATTAAAAGAATTGTAACATATTAATTAATTTTTGAGTTTTAGCATTTATCTGTCTCAGTCAAGAAACTTTTAAACACCAAACCGCATTTGGTATAGTTAGGTATAGAACATAGTTCGATATTACAAAGTTATGGCTAATACTCAAAATTTTGGTTATTAATTGATAAGAGGTCAGTGAAATCATTGAAAGGAATATTTTGATTATCTTTGAATGGTTGAAATCTTTGAAATTAGGTTTTGTACCGAAGGATTTGATAAACTCTCTTAAACCAAATGACCCAAGAAAAATACACGCAATATTTAGTAAAAGCCGCCAATTATTGTACTTATCAAGAACGAACCCAAGCCGAAGTAAGAGAAAGATTGGCCGATTGGGGCATCTATGGCGATGATGCTGATTTGCTTATTGCGGGATTAATCGAAGAAAATTTTTTAAGCGAAGAACGTTTTGCAAAGGCTTTTGCGGGTGGGAAATTCAGGGTAAAACATTGGGGTCGCAATAAAATTCGGTATGAACTCAAAAGCCGTGGACTATCTGAATATTGTATAAAAATCGGAATGGCCGAAATTGATGATGAGGAATACTTAGAAGCTCTAAAAGAACTTCTGACTAAGAAAAAACATGAACTCCGAACCGAGAAAAATCCGCAGATTCTGAAACAAAAACTCGCTCGATTCGCTATCGGAAAAGGCTACGAAAGTGGATTGGTTTGGGATGTTATCGAGGGGATTTAGTATTTGTTTTCTTCCTTACCTCTATTTTGAATTCATCTTGACGGCTGGAAGCCTTTGAAGATTGCTCACTCGGCAGAGCCGAGCGAGTGCGGGTATTTTTAAAACACTCTAAACGTATGAACTTCAAGAAATATAAAAAAATGACTATTAGTTTTTATTGGGTTCTTAATAAACACATATTAATTCTTGATGATTCAAGACAGTATTTTAGTTTTTTTAAATCCGATATTAATAATATAGAATGGCGGTTCAAAATTCCGAATACAAATGTCAGTTTTATTACAATTGATAATCAATCAATTATAATTTTTGTAGACAATCAATCAATTGTAATAAATGCTTCTACGGGAGAAAGTTATTCTTTAAATGAAATTATTTTGTTAAAAATGAATAAATTTTACTCTGCATATATTGATATAAAAAAACCTACTCAAATTATATTTTCTATAAATGACGTAGATACAAAAAAGACTTTGGAATATGGGAATATAAATAAATTCTTTGAACATTATATGGTTATTGGTAAGGATGCAAACATTCAAATTATTGATATTTTTAATAATACATGGAGTTTTGATTTTACAGAGCACAGCGAATGGAATGACCCTATTAATGGATTGATTGATGGAGATGTGGGTGAGATATTCCATGTCTCAGAAGATTTTTTTGTGGTTTTATCGCATAGATGGAAGCTTACAGCTTTTAGAATTATAGATGGGGCGATACTTTGGGAACATTCCTTTAATAATACCTTACCATTAATTTATAGTTATTCCCAAAATAGTTTCCATGTTTTTTCAGATATGTATTATTCGATTGATGCTACCACAGGACAAGTTTTAGTACAATATGATTTTAGAACAATATTTAACGAAAACGGACTTAGAACATACTGGCTGACAAACCCTGCGGTGAACGATACTTTTATTGCAGTTACTTCACACTATGACAATAGTATAATTATCATAAATCGGAAGGATTTTAGTATTGCTCAAATCATAAAATTGGATAAGTCTAAGTTAGGTGTACCCTTACCTAATAAACCAGTTTTTCTTGAAAATAAATTATTACAATTAGATGGCGAGAATAATTTATATGTTTTTGGTACTCCATAGCGTTGGGTTTGCAAACCCAACGCTATGGAAAATGATTTATAATTTGCATAGACTCGTATCTAAAGAACGTCTAAGTGTTGCTAATTTGGGGTTTAGAATAAAAAAACGAAGAAATTTGGTGTGGTCGTACGGAGAACGGCGGAGTAACCCTGACAAACGCACTTACAAAGTCGAAGACTTCGCAGAGTGCGATTTAATTGTTAATCATAATGAAATCTACATTTCAAAATGTGAATTTCATCGTCTTCATATCTGTAAATTAAGCGATGTTCTTCGTCAATTCTTCTCGACCAAAATCCCGAATATTTGTGTTTCAATGGCTCTGGTTTACCAATTCCATCAAAAGGGTTTCTTGCAATATCTTTCAATAGTTCGTTAATCCTCTTTAGTTTCTTTTTATCGGTATTTTGCCAATAAAGATAGTCTTCCCAAGATTCATCCACAAAAACATACTTCATGGCTCAATTAAGTCTTTTGTAAATGATTTGCCATTCTTAAATTT
>JALOLV010000468.1 GCA_025455785.1 Spirosomataceae bacterium
GTTGTAACGTTGCTGATAATACTGGGCGTTTTGGCTCAAAAACTGATTGAAACTATAATCGCTCGGTACGAGGGCAATGTGTTCTCTGAATCGGTCTTTATAAACTGTATGCGTAATGCTACCCTCCGACGCAAAATGTTTACGCAGGATACTTTCGAGCAGCGTACTTTTGCCCGAACCCGTAGGGCCAGTGATAATCCAGTTTTCGTTCGGGGCAATTTGCCAATTGATATTCCGCAAAACTATTTCATTATTGCGTCTGATGGCCGTATTTGTAAAGTTTATCAATGGAATTCTGTCGTTAATTCGTCTAAAAGTCTGTATTTTTACAATTTGCAAATCGGGCGTATGCCGTACGCCTCTACCTACAATACAATCATGTCATACAAAAGTAATTACGATTTCGATAAAATCATTGATAGAAAATCTACACACAGCGAAAAATGGGATAAATACGGCGACCGTTGGGTTGCCGACATGGATTTTGCTTCGCCACCGGCCATTGTCGAGGCACTCAAAGAAGTTACTGAAAAAGCAGTTTTTGGCTACGCTCACGTGCCTGATGAGCTGAACGATGTGGTAATCGAGCGATTGAAAACTCGCCACAATTGGGATGTTAAGCGTGAATGGTTGGTTTGGTTGCCCGGATTGGTACCTGGTATTTATACTTCGTGCCGAACTGTGGGTCAAGATGGCGATGCCGTAATGACCGCCACACCTATTTACGGGCATTTTTATTTGGGGCCGCAACACTCGAACCGTGAAGTACAGAAAATCCCGATGAAAGTTGATGAATCAGGAATCCATACTTTAGATTTTGATGGTATTCGGGCGGCGATTACGTCCAAAACCAAGATGTTTATTTTGTGTAATCCACATAACCCAAACGGGCGGGTTTATACCAAAACCGAACTCGAAGAATTAGCCCAAATTTGTATCGAAAATAATATTGTGATTTGCTCGGATGAAATCCATTGCGATTTGATTTTAGACGAAACCAAAAAGCACATTTCGATTGGTACAATCAGCCAAGAAATTGAAAATCAGAGCATTACACTGCTTGCTCCGAGCAAAACTTTCAATATTGCAGGTTTGGGATGCTCGTTGGCGGTGATTCCGAACGAAGAAATCCGTAAGAATTTTAACCGTGCCAAATTCGGGATTTTGCCACCTGTCAATTGTTACGCTGGCGTGGCGGCATTGGCCGCTTACAAACACGGCCTGAAACCAAAAATATTGTATCGGTACTCGAAGACGCCGGCGTGGGCGTGATGGATGCCAGTATGTTTGGCGGCGAAGGATTTATCCGTTTGAATTTCGGAACACAACGAAGCCTACTCAAAGAAGCCCTCGGGCGGATGAAAAAGGCTTTGAGTTAAGTTTTTTGTTATATTTGTTATCAATCAAACTCACTTTCTCCGATAAGTTTATCGACTCCATCGGCTGTCTGAATACATAAAGCTATGCGAATCACTCGATTAGAAGCACAAAATATTGGTCCGTTTGAAGACTTGAAAATAGATTTTGAAGAAAAGGTAATCAAAGACAAAGCCGAAATCCATATTCTGACTGGTGAAAATGGAACGGGTAAGAGTACGGTTTTGATGCTACTTGCGAGTTGGGTAGATGATACTAATCAAACTAACATAGGTTCTCGGCTTCGACTAAGTAAGGAGACCAAAGAAGTTATGGTAACGGATTTTGAGAAGTTTTTGGAAGGCTTTAAATCTTCTCACAAAATTTCATTTGATAGTGCTGACGAATCAAAACTATATCAATTAATTAAAAATGGTAAAAAACTCAATAATCTATACAGGTTTTATCCTAAAGAATTTGACCTTTGCCCATTTTTTGGTTATTCGGGCTACCGATTAACAAAGGGAGATGGCATCGTAAATATTAGAGAAATTACTTCTGAACCATTAGAAAATGCCGTAAATTTTGAAAAAAATATTGATTCAAGTCTGATTTTAGATTGGGTTGCAAATGTTGTTACAAAAGAACTTTTGGCAAAAAGTAAGGGTGTTGAATCAAATGATGTAAACGCAGTTCAAAAAATTGAAAAAGCATTATCTGATATTACTAATAAAAAAATAGAATTTGACTTAGAAGACACTCTGAAAGTGAGTGTAAAAGTTAATGGTGTTTCCCTTAGTTTTAACACCCTCCCCGACGGCTTAAAATCCATAATATCTTGGTTGTCAGACCTTTTGATGCGTTTAGACAGAATCAACTGGGCTGATAAATCCAAAAGTATTCTCGAACAAAACTTCATTCTTTTCCTCGACGAAATCGAGGTTCATTTGCATCCATCTTGGCAACGTAAAATTTTGCCCGTCGTGCAAGATTTATTCCCCAATGCTCAAATTTTCATCTCGACACACTCGCCTTTTGTGGTTGGTTCGGTAGATGGTGCTCGGGTTTATAAGTTTAAATTGGATGAAAACAATAATAGTGTTTTAGAAAAAACATATTTATCGGAAGACGGACATAGCTATCAATATTACCTCCGAACTGGCTTTGATATTGATTCAGATTTTGGAATTGAGAATGAAAAAGACCTCAATAGGTTTATGGAATTGAAAGAAAAAATTATCAAAGGCGAAGATGTCGATATGGGCGAGTTTGATGAGATAATGAATAGATTAGAAAATCAAACAGGTGAATTGAGTAGTATTGTTGGTTTTGAAAAACGAAAATTAGAAAAATACCTTAATAAAAATCTCACTACAGCTTAACCATGAGAAAAATCGTAAGAACATCGGCTCCTAATTTTCTGACCGAAAGTTTACAAAAAGATTGGGGTAAACAATATCGTAAAAATAGAGAAGATAAAGGAACATCCTTTGAATTCAAATGGCCTCAACTCAACAATGAAAAACTTAATCATAAACTCCTCCCTTATTTAAACGAAATTTCCCAAAAACACTGTTTTTATTGTGATGCTTATCCTACCAAGTCGTATGGCGAGCGAATAGACCACTTCAAACCCAAAAGTAATCCACTTTATTATGAAGACGTCTGCGTTTGGGAAAACTTGTATTTGTGTTGTGACCATTGTAACAGCTACAAAAAAGAGCAATTCGACGAAAAAATGATTAGACCTGATGATTTAGGTTATAAATTTGATGACTACTTCGAGTACAATGCTAAAACAGGCGAAATTGACATTAAACTTGATATATCTGCCGAAAAACAGGAAAGAGCTAAAATCACCTGCAAAATATTAGGTTTTAACGAAGGAGATAAACCCGAAGACAGAAAACGTTTTTTTAGATTGTGGCATAATGACCCTGATAAATACGAATTTTTTGACTCTTATAATTTTCGATTCATTTTTGATAATTTAATGAATATCCAACCCTAACTCATCAATTAAATGAAAAAAAACACCCTTTTACTTTTATCGTTTTTAGTTTCATACGTTGCCTTTTCACAAGACCGCCTCACTGGCAAAACTTGGGCTACTCGTAGCGAAGTAATCGCCCAGAACGGCATGGTTTGTACTTCGCACCCATTGAGTACGCAAGCCGCTATCGAGGTCTTGCGAGCGGGCGGAAACGCCATTGATGCCGCCATCGCTGCCAATGCTATGGAGGGCGTTGTTGAGCCGCACGTAAACGGAATCGGTGGAGATATTTATGCCATCGTCTGGGATGCCAAAACCAAAAAATTGTATGGTTTGAATGGC
>JALOLV010000088.1 GCA_025455785.1 Spirosomataceae bacterium
GTTCGGAATCACACTTGTGCGAGTACCCGTCATCTGAATTAATTTCAACGGAATATTCAATGTTTCAGCGGCAATTTGGGCTAATTTGGTCATTACACCCTGCCCCATTTCGACACCTCCGTGCGACACCAAAACCGACCCGTCGCTGGCATAAACATCAATCAATGCACCGCCTTGCATCAAAAATCCGAGGTTATAACCCAAACCATATTTTAGCGGAATCATCGAAATTCCTCTTTTTTTCCATTTATTGGCTTTGTTAAATGCTTCAACGGCTTTTACACGATTGTCGAAATCGGATGTTTGGCGAAGATTTGGCGAAGACGTTTCCAAACATCTTTTATGTAGCAATAATTCAGTTGTTGCCCATACGGAGTCTTATCGCCAAGCGAGTATAGGTTTCTTTCTCTGACATCTTCGGGCAACATCCCGATTTTATAAGCAGCGGCTTCGATGGCTTCTTCGGTAATAAGACCCGCTTGTACGCCACCGTACGAACGCATCGCACCATTGCTGCTTCGGTTGGTTTTGCAAACAAATCCTTGAGATTGGAAATTTGGTACATTATAGGCATTATCCGAACCCAAAACGGCACAATCCATTACATCAAAAGAGCAATCTTTGGTATTACCGCCATTTGAATAAAACTCAAAGACAGTCCCCAAAATCTTGCCATCTGCCGTAATAGCGATATTGTATTCGCCCAAGAATGGGTGACGTTTTCCAATCATGTATGAATCGTTGTCGCGAGGCATTGCCACCCTGATAGGACGACGCAGTTTTTGACTCGCCAATGTTGTGGGTACTGCCACATAAGGCGTACGAGTTGTTTTGCCGCCGTAGCCGCCTCCCAATTTTTTGATGTCAACATTTACATTGTTTTCGCCAATCATCAAGGTTCGGGCTACATCCGACTGAATACTATCCGGACTTTGACTCGATGGCGAAACTATCATTTGTTTGAATTCGGCTGGCTGACTAAAACACGATTGCGACTCCATGTAGAAATGTATTTGGTCGCCAGTGTGTTGTTTACCTGCTACAATCAAACATTCTTCACCATCTAAGGTTGTTGCGGCGTATTGAATACCTGATTCGAGTCCCGAAATACCCGATTTTACAATCCAGTCGATGTTGCTATTCGGATTTGTGATTTTTTGGTTATCATCGGTCGATTCGTTATATCCCGGAAAAATATCACCTGCCGCCAAAGCTTCCATAATACCCAAAATGGGCGTAGATTCGGCATAGCTGATACACTGGTTACCCAGATAGTCAGCGGCTTTGATGGCCGTTTGCTCTTCGGTTGCAATCACCAAGCCGATACACTGCCCGTAACAAGTAACTTCATCTACGCAAAAATAAGGGTCTGGAGCATAAGGGTCTGCCGAGCCATTTGCTCCACCCGCAGGAATATCTCGGTAAGTGATATAATCTACTACGCCTTCAAATTTTTCTTTTAGATGAGCAATGACCTCATCGATATCGCCATGTCGAAACTTGCCATTTTCGAGCGGAATGTGGTAGTGAAATTTGGCTAACGTGCGGGTACTCGTAACAAACGCCCCTTGAAGACCTTTTACAGGCACTGGAATATCGTGTGTGTAAATGGCCTCTCCGGTAGCTTGCTCAAATGCCGAAAGCCTAATAACTGGTAGATTTACGGGTGCTTCGTCTTGGTAAGTGCTGTAATGTTGCGAACCTTTTGAAACCGGACGGTCGAATTCGTTTTGAGGTGCTGAAACCACATCTGCTGGAATATCAGAAGGGGCGATTTTTTTCAGAATCTCTACAAAAAACTTGTATAAATAACCTTGTGCAAGCAGAAGACGGTAATTATTGCTGACACCTTCGGTTGGTAAATCAACGAACCATTGTGGTAGGGTTGCTATCCATTCGTTTATTTCATCGGTTAGTACAGTGAGGGTTTCGTTTAGGATTTCGCTGCTAAATACTTTTCCGATTAAAAATTGCTCAGTTTTGGTAGCTTTCGTTGGCGAAGTTCGGATTCCACCAATGACCAAATTAGCGGATGTAACAATACAGTCATCATCTAAAACAACCTTGAAACCTGCATTACACAACGAATGCGAGTTTTCGAGCCGCAGGGCGGTTTTATAAGTCTGCACGTATTCGCCGCTTACCGTCATCGGAATATGGTATTCGGCTATGACGGCTTGTTGTCTGAAGTCTCTATCATTATTGTATAAATGAATAAAATCGAGAATGTGAATTTTTTGGATTTCGCCCCTGAGCGATACTCCAAGAATTGTGTCTAAGGCAGCCAATGCCACAAAGAGGTCTGACGGAAACGGATAGCCACTCTCGATGTTGCGTGCCACGAGCATGGTGTTACCTGCCAAGCTGGCTAAGTTTCGTACAATTTTCCCTGCGGTACGAATCGCCATGTAGTGGAGTGCCTTTAGTCCTTGTTGGTGTTGTTTGGGTGCTTTGCTGATTTGAGAGTCGAGAATGTCTAAAAATTCGGTGTAAGTTGTGGCAGCCCCAACCGAAATCATCGAATCGGTAATTTTGACTCCTTTCAAAGCCTTGATTTGGCTTATATCAATCATTATTTGTGGATTTTTCGGATTGATTGATGGGATACCAACGGAGGTGTTTCCACAAACTAATTTTACGATTTTTGTATCCGAATGTTTATCCAATAATTCATGAACCTCTCTCAATTCGATTGGCCTATACCATTCGATTCCATTCTTTGAAAAATGCAAAACCCGAGGGGTTCTATTAAGGTCGTTTTCGTCGATTCCTCTTTCAAATTCATAATGTTTGACATTTTCGGCAGGGTCGATGACGCACGGAGGAGTACCAACTTCATCGGCAGGATTCCAATCGCTGGCGAAGGTTTTCATGGCGTACAAAATCGGCCTAAAGCCCGTACAGCGACAAATATTGCCATCAAAACTCTGTTCGATTTCCTTTTTGGTCAATTCTTCATCCGATTTCTCGATGAGCAACGAGTGCATATTCATTACAAATCCGGGTGTGCAATAACCGCACTGCGTACCGTTGTTTTTGGCGATTGAATACTGTACAGGGCTAACTTCGGTATTGACACTCCCGAGCCCTTCGATGGTCGTAACTTCCATGCCGTCAAGTGCTACAAGCGGACGCAAACAGGAATTACATGAGACATTGACGGTTCTATTCTGAACCTCGTCCCAGTACGATAGCATAACCGTACACGAGCCACAACCGCCTTGTCCGCAGGCGTGTTTTGTACCCGTCAGACCTACCTCGGTACTTCGCAGGTAATCGACCAGTAAGACAGATGGGTCGGGGTTAGTAATGGTATGTTTTTGGCCGTTGATATAAAACTGAAGGTTATTCGGCATGATTCAAGTAGTTTTGGTAAGTTTGAAAACAGATGGCTTAAAAGAGGGTTTTCTACTCGCAGTACTAAGACCACGAGCAGAAAACAAGAGGTTATATTGGCTTATTTTTTCTTGGCTACTTCTTTGATTTTGAAATCTCCGCCCCTTCTGACCTGATTTACAACTCGTTCATATTCAGAGAAGTAATAGCCACCAACATTGCTGTTTTTCCATTGCCAGAAATATTGTAGAGCCAGCGAGACTTGCAGCGAAAAATCGGTTGAGGTTGCCAGTTCGGGGTCGTAAGCGGTACCACACTTGATATTCGTGAAGTATTTCTTGAATGCTGGTCTGTCAGTCTCGGTAAGATATTCTAATGCACCATATTTGTTTCTTTTACCAGCAAATGCTTCTTTAGGAACTAACGCCGCCACTTGCGGAAACTCACCCGTACCGTGGCACGACATACACGAAGCTGTATTCAAATCAACTGGGCCATCCAAACGCCCGCCCCAGCCTAAGTGCTGCGGTGGTAAATCGGCACTTGGATTGATAAAAGTTTGTTTGAGATTGGTATTAATAATGGTCTTGGTAATCGGATACGGATTTATAAAATTATCTTTTACGTCGGGGTCATTGCCAAACTGAATACCTACTGGCACAAGGTTTTTGACTCTCTCTTTCATTGATTTTCCGCCGTTGATGTTGCCATTGTAGCAGAATGTACCAAAAATCCAACCGGTACCGTATTTGTCGGCGGTGGTATCTCTTACCATCAAATCCATCTGGATTAAATTCATTTTCTTCACAACCCTACCGTCGTCTTTGCCACCATTCCAAGTAGGGGTTACGTAGGCATCCCAAACAAAAGGGTTTTTGAGATATGATACATCGGTAGAGTCGAGGTCGGTAAAAAGTAATTTGAAAATGACTGTTCCGTGCGGAAAACCACCCTCAGGCCCTTGTGTAGCGTAAGCATTTGGAGCTTCTGGATTTTTCCACATTTTATGAAGTACATGCCCCGCAAAATTGTTGTAAAATCCAAGTGCATAGACTTGTCCTGTGTCTTTTTGTGAAATCTCTAATTGATATGGGCTGATGGATGCTTCTTTGGCTAAGCCATGAAAACCCTCAGAGGCTAAATCGCCCCAGTGTAGCCACGGCATGTGGTACCAATCGCGGTTTTTATTTTTTTGAGCCACAAAATCTACATCAATCATCCCCTCAAAACAGTAATCACGCACGGCCATAATCCAGTCTTTCCATTTGTTTTTGTCGTCAAACGGAATCTCAAAAAACTTCGGAATTTGGTCGCTTCCGGGCATGGTCTTGGGGTAATTCTGACTCAATTTAAAAACGCTACGGTCGGGGTATTCGGTATCAAAATCTTTTGGCGAAATCATCCTGCCAAAATCAGGAAAACCATTGAAGTCGGCTTGGGCGATTGCTTCCAGTGCTTTTTCTTCGGCGTCTTTAGGTTTACAAGAAAGTTGATAGAATACGACACTGAGAAATAAAAAAGTGGTTATGCCCAAAAGCATAGTTTTTTTGGCTAAAATTTTCATTTTGCAAATCGTTTTAGAGGTTATACTACGGGTAAACAGAATACTTGGGTAAAATCCTGACGTTGATTTTATCTGAAAATGGGGTGGATTAATGGTAATTGGGACGCAGTGTCAGTGGGGGGTTACATTATACAAACTTAGGAGAAGTTTTGTAGATTCAAATGGGTAAAAATACCTGTTTTGGGTAAGAGAGTAAGTAAAAACTGTTATTGGAGTAGTTGATAGATTATAAATTGTTTTTAAACTCAATTATTTTACAAATATTGATAGGAGGGAATTTAATGAACTCTAAAATCTTAAAATGTTTATCATTCGTGATTATCACATCTGCATTTGATGCTACATAAGCATCTATAAATTTATCATCATCAGGGTCGTCTGGAATCAAAAGCCAATTAAAAGAGATTGGATTTATTTTAATCACATTGGGAAGGTTGGCTAAAACTTTGATAATCATTTCGGCGTATTCGGCAGAGTAAAATTTGGTAAGTTGTTCCTCATATTCAAGTAAGATTTCGGTACTTACCACTAACTCCAATTCACCAGTTAAAATTTTATCATAAATCCATCTAAAAGGAGAACGTTTCGGAACAACCACCAAAAAACAATTTGTATCTAACAAGACTCTTTTTATCATTTTTTTAAATCTTGTTCTAAGATTTCGAGCATTTTGGTTTCACTTAAATTCTTTTCTTCCCAGATATTTTCCATTAACCTATCAGCCTTATCAGCATAATATTGAGCCATAAGTTTTTGTAATTCTTGGGTTTCTTGTTCATTTACATTTCGCTCACTAAAAAAACGTAGTAAATGCACTTGTATTGGGCTAAGTTTGGGTGCTGTGGCTGCCATATTTTCTATATTTTTTCAAATATAAACATTTAGTGTTCAAAAATCATTCTCTAACTACTTGTTTTCGTGGTGGCTGTACTTCATATAAACAAGAAAGCCGTACTCACTATTTGCGAATACGGCTTTCTTAGAATATTTGTAATAAAACTACTTCGTTTCTTCTTTCAAGGCCCTTCTCAGAATCTTACCTACGTTTGTTTTGGGCAGTTCGGTTCTAAACTCAACATGTTTTGGGCATTTGTAAGCCGTCAGGTTTTCGCGGCAATATGCCATAACGGCTTCTTGCGTCAGATTTGGGTCTTTTTTAACGACAAATATCTTAACAGCCTCGCCCGATTTTTCGTCCGGAACACCAATGCAGGCAACTTCAAGGACACCCTCGCATTTGGCCACAACATCTTCGATTTCGTTTGGATAAACATTGAAGCCCGATACCAAAACCATGTCTTTCTTTCTATCCACGATTTTGAAGAATCCATCGGTATCCATTACGCCAATATCACCCGTCTTAAACCACTTGCGTCCATCAGTAGGGTCGGCAAACATTACTTTGTCGGTTTCGTCGGGGCGATTGTAGTATCCCGACATCACCTGCGGGCCAAAAGCACAGATTTCGCCTACTTCGCCCACCCCAAGCCACTGGTTATCTTCGCTCAAAATCCGTAGTTCGGTACTCGGAAACGGAACCCCAATGTAACCGATTCGAGCCGTACCATCCACGGGGTTCGATGATAAAACTGGCGAAGTCTCCGATAAACCGTATCCTTCGGCGGCGAGATTCCCCGTCAGTTTTTGCCAACGCTCCGTAACAACCTTTTGCATCGCCATTCCACCCGCCGAGGTAATTACCAATTGGCTAAAATCGACTTCATTGATTTTGGGATGATTCAATAGTCCATTGTAAAGCGTATTCAACCCTGTAAAAATCGTAACTTTATATTTCTTCAAATCTTTGATAAACGCATCCAAATCACGAGGATTGGTAATCAAAAGATTCATTGAGCCACCTTTCAATGCCGAAAGAGCGTTTACCGTCAAAGCATAAACGTGATACAACGGCAATGCAGCCACAATCACGTGTTTTCCGTTGTCTTTAGAAGGCCTTGCACCCATCCAGTAGTAATTTGCTTCGACATTCGAGATAATATTACGATGGCTCAACATCGCACCTTTCGATACGCCCGTTGTGCCGCCCGTATATTGTATAAACGCCAAATCAGTATTCTTAACGGCAGGCTTTGTCCAGTTCAATTTAGCACCTTTGTTTACGGCATCCATAAACGGAGTGGCATTTGGCAAGTTGAACGGTGGAACCATTTTCTTTACATTTTTAACTACATAATTGACAATCTGCTTTTTCGGAAAACCCAGCATATCGCCCAATTGTGTAACAAAAACGTGCTTGATTTGTGTACCTTCGATTACTTTTTCGAGATTCGAGGCAAAATTTGCCACAATCATGATTGCTTTTGCACCAGAGTCTTTAAACTGATGCTCCATCTCGCGTGGGGTGTAGAGAGGATTGGTATTTACAATCGTCAAGCCTGCTCTTAACGCACCGTACATAGCTACTGGATACTGCAAAATATTTGGGCTTTGGATAGCAAATCTATCGCCTTTTTGTAGGCCGATGCTTTGCAGATAGGCCGCAAAATCACGACTTAGTTTATCGAGCTGACCATAAGTTATTTCTTTGCCCATGCACGCAAACGCTTTATCGTCTGCAAAATTTGTAAAACCTTCGTCTATGAGTTCGAGCAGCGACGAATAGTTATCGGGATTGATTTCGTAAGGAACTCCTTTCGGATAATGTTTTAACCAAGGGAATGTTTCGACAGTCATATATTATTTGGTTCAAGGTTGATGGTTCAACGTTCAAAGTAGATTTCACCTCAAACATTAAACTTTGAACTATTCAATTTGTTGTATTTTTCGGTGTAAAAATAAGATAAAATTTTGATGTCGTTCGAGATATTGGCATAAAAAATATTATGCAAGCAGAATATTTTTCGGATACGATTTAAAACGCAAGCAAATGTATCGAATCGTCCGTTTATCATATAAATTACAATATTCCTAACGAATAATTGTTATTAAACTGTCATAAAAGGTTAAATTTGCATTTCATTGATTATTCTTTGGCGTCATTTTGTCATGTTTTGGCCTTTTGGATGGATATTTGACAGTCTGAAATTTATCATTTTAACTATTACAAGAAATTTACGGCTAAATTTGCCCGACAATAACCATTAATCAGCAGTTTACAATGCTCAATTTTTTAACACAGGGAATTACCAAGATTTTTGGCGGTACGAAATCTGAAAAAGATATTAAAGAAATAAAACCGTATGTTGAGAAGACAAATCAAGAATTTGCTAAATTACATGATTTGACCAACGACGAATTACGTGGTAAAACCAAAGAATTACAAGATTATATAGCCCAAAAGCTCTCGCACATAGATGATAAGATTGCTTCGTTGAAGGCTTCTATCGACGAAAATCCAGAGATGGAGGTTGATGACAAAGAGGTAATCTTTAAGCAAATTGATGCTCTCAAACTCGACCGCAACAAAGAATTAGAGGTTGTTTTGCTCGAAATCCTACCTAAAGCCTTTGCCATAGTAAAAGAAACCGCAAGACGTTTCAAAAATAACGATTCGGTTACCGTTACGGCTACGCACCTCGACCGTGAATTGGCGATGCGTAAAAAACACATTACGATTGAAGGCGATAAAGCTATTTGGAGCAGCACTTGGGAGGCCGCCGGCAACCCAATTCGTTGGGATATGGAGCATTACGATGTGCAAATCATCGGTGGTGCAACCCTCCATTTGGGTAAAATCTCAGAAATGGCAACGGGTGAAGGTAAAACTCTCGTAGCGACCTTCCCTGCATTTTTGAATGCTTTGGCGGGTAACGGCGTACATATCGTAACGGTCAATGATTATTTGGCACGACGCGATAGCGAGTGGATGGGTCCAATTTTTGAATTTAACGGAATCACGTGCGATTGTATAGATAAATATCCAGCCAACTCGGCTGCTCGCCGTGCGGCATACCAAGCAGGTATCACTTACGGTACTAATAACGAATTTGGCTTTGACTACCTCCGCGACAACATGGTAGATGACCCTGCCCAACTGGTACAGCGTGAACACCATTACGCAATGGTCGATGAGGTCGATTCAGTTTTGATTGATGATGCTCGTACGCCGTTGATTATCAGTGGGCCGATGTCTCGTACTGGCGACGAAGAATTGTATCTTTCGCTCAAGCCACGTATCCAACGCATTGTCGAGGCACAAAAGGTTTTGGTAAATCAGTATTTGCTCGATGCTAAGAAACTCATTTCGGCGGGCAATAAAAAAGATGGAGGATTGGCGTTGTTCAGGGCATTCAGAGGTCTTCCGAAAAGCAAGCCAGTTATCAAATATTTATCCGAAACGGGTATTCGCCAAATCCTCCAAGAAACCGAAGCAATCTATTTGGCCGAAAACCAAAAGTTGATGCCAGAAGCCGATGCTCCGCTTTATTTTACGATTGAAGAAAAGAATAATTCGATAGAATTGACCGATAGAGGTCTTGATTTTATCACTGGCGAAGGCGAAGACCCGACATTCTTCGTAATGCCTGATTTGGGTGTTGATTTGGCAGGAGTTGAAAAATCTGACTTGAATGAGCAAGAAAAAATCTTGAAAAAAGACGAAATCATCCGTGATTATTCGATGAAAGCCGAGCGTATCCACGCCGTAAACCAATTGCTCAAAGCCTATACGTTATTCGAGAAAGACGTTGAGTACGTCGTGATGGATAACCGAGTAATGATTGTAGATGAGCAGACGGGTCGTATCATGGAAGGTCGCCGCTGGTCGGATGGACTTCACCAAGCAGTAGAGGCTAAAGAAAACGTAAAGGTCGAAGACTCGACTCAAACGTATGCCACGATTACGCTTCAAAATTATTTCAGAATGTACCATAAATTGGCGGGTATGACCGGTACTGCCGAAACCGAAGCGGGTGAATTCTGGAAGATTTATAAATTGGATGTCGTGTCGATTCCGACCAATCGCCCAATCTCTCGCAAAGACCAAGAAGACAAAGTATATAAGACAGTTCGTGAAAAATACAACGCCGTTATCGACGAAATCAACGAGTTGGTAAACATCGGTCGCCCAGTTTTGGTCGGTACGACCTCGGTCGAGAACTCCGAGATTCTGAGCCGTATGCTTACACTCCGTAAGATTCCGCACCAAGTCTTAAACGCCAAACAACACGCCCGCGAAGCCGATGTCGTTGCCGAAGCTGGTAAGCCCGGAACTGTTACGATTGCGACAAACATGGCAGGTCGTGGTACCGATATTAAACTTACGCCAGATAGCCGTGCGGCTGGTGGTTTGGCCATCATCGGTACCGAGCGTCATGAGTCTCGCCGTGTAGATAGACAGTTGCGTGGTCGTGCGGGTCGTCAAGGAGACCCCGGAACATCGCAGTTCTTTGTATCGCTCGAAGACAA
>JALOLV010000469.1 GCA_025455785.1 Spirosomataceae bacterium
ACTGCTTGTCGGCTGAAATAAAGAGCAAATTTCCGAATTGTTACAACCGCTTTCACTACATTCGGATTAAACAAATCTTCGTAGTTATCTATTTTCTTTACCGCAGTGGCAATCTCAACTTTGAAATCAAGCGTTTCGATGAGATTATCAATCGTTTCAGGATGAATAAACGGCTCATCGCCTTGGATATTTATCACAAAATCAAACTTACTTACCCCTCCCGATTTCTGAAAAGCTTCTTCGACACGTTCAGTACCGTTTACATGGTCGGCTGATGTCATCACGGCATTTCCTCCAAACTCCATAACATGGTTCAAGATGCGAGGGTCATCGGTTGCCACAACCACTTTTTGTATGTCTTTGGCTTTCATTACTTGTTCATAAACACGCTGAATCATGGTTTTACCAGCGATTTCGACGAGTGGTTTGCCCGGAAATCGGCTCGATGCAAAACGTGCCGGAATAACTGCAAGTATTTTCATAGGTCGCAAGAGAGTGATTTCTGACAAAGAATATTCCGAAGTTCTGATAGCAAATCGCCGATATTCTCTGATACACTCATTTATTTACGCCCCTAATTTACAAGATTTCAAAATATTCTTCGTTTTTTTCTTTAAATTTGCATCAATCCCTATGAACATGACTGAAGATGAGATTACTATATAGTATTATGATATTGCTGCTTTCTTTAAACTGTGTTTCGGCAAATGTTGTTGATTCGCTGAGAACTGAAAGAAGAAACGGAAAGAATTTTATTGTTCATCAAATCGAATCGGGTGAGACAATATCGGCATTGCTCAAACGCTACGGATGCTCAAAGAGCGATTTCTACACATCGAATCCAGAGCTGAAAGGTCAGAAAAAACTCAGTATTAATCAATTAATATATATTCCTACCAAAAAAGCCCCAGTTGTTGTTGCGGCAATTCCCGAAACAAAAGATGACGAAGTAAGAAGCCTTGATGAAAACGGAATTGAAGTAATTGATGTTCCAGAAGCAACTCCAAAAACAGACTCAGTAACCGAGCCAAAGCAAGAGCCAGTAAAGGTAGATTCGCCCAAAGTTGTGGGCAAAAAAGTTGTGCCGAAGAATCCGAAAGAAGAATCGCCAGTTGTTGCCAAAAAGCCAGAAAATAAGCCAGTTGCTGTGCCGGCTGGTGCAAAAGTGCATACTGTTGCGGCAAAAGAGAACTTATATACGATTGGCAAAAAGTACAATGTTTATGTATGGCAGATTCGCCAGTGGAACAACCTCAAGAACGATACGCTTAAACTTAACCAGAAACTCGTTATTCAGAAAACCAATACGGTTGTTGCCGCCACAAAACCTAAAAACGATACTTCAAAAGTAGCACAAGGGCCGGCTGGTGATGCTGGAAAAGGAAAACCAACGACAGGGACACCGACGAAAGCGACGCCGATTCCGAATGCGGGTGGCGGACGCAAAATAAACGAGGAGGGAATCGCCGAGGCAATTGGCTCCGACAATGCAACAAAACTTTTGGCATTGCACCCGACGGCTCCAATCGGGACACTCATTCAGGTAAAAAATACCACAAACGGTGCATCGGTTTGGGTGAAAGTCATCGGCAAATTACCCGCTGGCGATGCCGCAATCAGGCTTTCGCCAAAGGCTTTCGAGAAATTACAGGTAGGGACATCGAAACGAATCAGGGTAAATATCAGTTATGTAGTAAGTCAGTAAGTCAATTACATTTTTTGATTTACAAATTATAATTTGCAGAATGAAAAAAATACTTTGGAATATCGCTTTTACGATTCTTTATCCGTTCATAACGGCGTTTTCGCTACTTTTTACGGCTATTTTATCGGTTTTTTCTTTCATTTCGAGAATAGTTGTTTTTTTATTGACTAAGTTAGTTCCTCGTAAAAACCTGTAAAACGGTTTTCAGAATCGTCGTTCCTGCAAATGAATCAACAAATCATTGACTTACTCAACCAAAAATACGAGCAATTCAATCAGCCTAATTTTATTCTCGACGACCCGATTAGTATTCCGCACCGATTTACCCAAAAACAAGATATTGAGATAATGGGATTTTTTGCGGCTACTTTGGCTTGGGGGCAACGCAAAACAATTATCAATAAGTGTAACGAATTGGTAGAATTGATGGATAAATCGCCATTCGATTTTATCAAAAATCATCAGGAATCTGACCTAAAACGATTCTTAGCTTTCAAGCACCGCACCTTCAACGCCACCGATACACTTTATTTTATAGAATTCTTCAAGAATCACTACTCAAAATTCGATTCGCTCGAAGACGCTTTCATTATCAATCATTCGGCTCATAATCAAGATATTAAAACTGGATTGATTAATTTTCAAGAATACTTCTTTGGCATCGAAGATTATCCCGAACGTACCCGCAAGCATATCGCAACACCCGCCCGCAACTCTACCTGTAAACGAATCAACATGTTTTTGCGATGGATGGTCAGGAAAGACGACCGAGGTGTAGATTTCGGAATCTGGAATCGGATTTTGCCTTCGCAACTCATCTGCCCTTGCGATGTTCATGTAGATAGAGTAGGGCGTAAATTGGGTTTAATCCAACGCCAACAAACCGACTGGACAACCGCCGCCGAACTCACTCAAAATCTCAAAACCCTCGAC
>JALOLV010000470.1 GCA_025455785.1 Spirosomataceae bacterium
GTCGAATAATGCCAACGAAACAGCCCGAGCAAATTCTTCTTCTTTGAGGTAACCTCCACGCTCGAATGCTTCTAATTGTGCGGTTTGATAGACCGGTTTTACATCATCCGGGAAATCAAAAATACTACCTACCAGCCATTTCCCAATTGCAATCGGCGATTTTACCTGTGCGTGTGCTTGTTTGGGAGCCTCAATGTCGATAACAGCACTCGTTACGTAATAATCGGCATAACCAAAACGTGGACTCGAAACAAGTAAGGTACCATCGCTGGCAATCATGGCATCGCCATCAAAAATCAAACGCCCAGACTCATTCCCTAAAAGATTTGTGTAAATATAACTACACGAAAACGAGCGGCTTCCGTCAATGACTAATCTTTCGCGAGTTATAAATTTGCTGAATGCAAACGGACTCGCCGATGGGTTCAGAATAATATCAACTCCTCTATCGAACAAGGCTCGACCGGGGCGATTTGCCACCCAAGCATCTTCGCAAATCTCGAAGCCGATTCGGACTCCCGAAATATCGAAGAGTAAATCTCCGATTGGGTATTTAAGTTCATTTATTTCGATTTCTGACTGCACATTTGGCTGCCAACGATGAAACCAGCGGTCTTCGTAAAACAAGCCATAGTTAGGCAAATGTTGTTTACAAGCAAAGCCCAGAATTCGTTTATTAGAAATCAGACAGGCGGCATTGTAGATTTTATTGTTGTGGCGAATCGGTAAACCCACCGAAACTATCATTTGTGCCGTATGTGGCAGGATTTCGAGCAAACTCTCTTTAGACTGCTGGACAATATCCCAAGAGTAAAATGCGTCTTCGCAGCCGTATCCCGAAATACAGAGTTCGGGCAAGCAGAGTAAGCTAACGTCTTGATTACGAGCCTCTTCGATTGCCGAGATAATATTTTTACGATTTTGTTCCCAAGCTAATGGGGTTTGGTTGAGTGTTCCTGCTGCTACTTTTATGAGTTTCATATCGAAATTTTTACAAAAACAAATTTCGTAAAAATATCTACAATCAAATCCGAATTATTGATATTTGTAAATATTCAACCTCCTTAAACTATGCAAAGACGACACTTCCTCAAAAATGTTTCGCTTGGTACGGCGGCACTTTCGGCCACAGCTGCCCAAGCAAATCCCGCTATTGCGAATAACCAACCCAAAATCAAACTAAGCGTTTCGAGTTATTCGTATTGGCACTTCAAAGGTGATAAATTCCCGATTGAAAAGGTCATCGACGATGCCGCCAAATTGGGATTAGAAGGTATCGATGTGTTGCACCGCCAAATGGAAGGCGAAGACAACGCTTACCTCCAAAAACTCAAACGCCATGCTTTTGTGAATGGAATCGCCATGACCTGCCTTTCGATTCACCAAGGGTTTGTATCGCCCGATAAAGCCGAACTCAAAAAACACATCGACCATACGATTCACTGCATGGAATTGGCCGCCAAAATGGGGATTCCGTGTATGAGATTGAATACCGGACGCTGGGGAACGATAAAGTCTTTTGATGAATTCATGAAAAACCGTGGACAAGAACCCGCAATTGCCGGCTATACCGAAGACGATGCTTTCAAATGGTGTATCGATAGTATCGGGCAGTGTATGAAACGTGCCGAAGAATTGGGCGTGCTTTTGGCCCTCGAAAACCACTGGGGACTTGGCTCGACTCCCGAAGGAATGTTACGGATTTATAAGGAGGTCAATTCGCCGTGGTTACAATTATTAATGGATACGGGTAATTTCTTGGAAAACCCTTACGATAAACTCGAAAAGATTGCTCCGCACACGTGCTTTGTACAAGCCAAAACGTATTATGGTGGTGGCGAATGGTACAGTTTAGATTTGGATTATGACCGAATCGTGCAGATTCTGAGAAAAGTAAATTATCAAGGCTACATTTCAATCGAATTTGAAGGCAAAGAAGCCGCAGAGTCGGGCGTACGTAAGAGCGTAGAATTGTTGCGGAGTGCTTTGAGTAAATGACTTTTATATTCATTTCAGCCCACAACTTAGGTCGTGGGCTGAAATTAGAAACCTCCTATTTTTTAGCTTTTTTCATTAGTTTTTTGGTTTCATCAATCAGTTTCTGGGCTTCTTTTTTCGTATCTGATTTTTTCTCAGCTCCCGATTCTGCAATTTTGAAATATTCAATTGCTTTAGGCAAATCACCTTCGGCTTTAGCGATTTTTCCGAGCGAAAGATTGGCTCCGAGATAATATCCCGAATCAGTTGCTTTTGTACTTTTTGCAAAATCTATCGTCTGCAAATAATACTTTTTAGCCTCGGGCAGATTACTACGGTAATTGTAATTGATGTAGCCTAAAATATACGCCGCATAGCGTCCGGCAGTGCCTTCGTAGCCGTATTTGTTATTGGCAATATTGTCTAATAACTCTTTAGCGTAGGCTTCGGCTTCGTCGGCTTTGCCAAGCATAAATGCCGTTCGGGCAGCATAACGATGAAAAAACGAATTATTGGGAAATGTACTGTGCATCATTTTTGCCATGTTATACGCCTTCTGGTCTTGGCGTTCCATGCTGTAAATCTGCACCAAAAAATAGCGAGATTCCATACGAGTATAAAAAGCATTGAGCGAAACATACTCTAATTGCTTCAT